>JBDSGI010000371.1:0-20674 GCA_039919035.1 Opitutaceae bacterium | reverse complement strand
CGCGAGGCGCAGCACGTGATCGTTAGGCACGTAAAACGAGCCCGTGTTGGCGATGACTTCTCCGTTGTCATGATGGGGTTCGTCCTGCGCGAGAATCACCGCCGCATCCAACGATGACTCCCGCACAAACCTCAGCATCTGCTCCGCATAAATTCGATCGAGATCGCCGGTCACCGTGGCGCGCGGCAGGCCGACGCCACCGAGCATCAGCGGCACGCCAAAGCGGGTCAGCCCGCGCGGGCGATACCAGCAACCCGTGCCGCCCGTGCCGTTGCCGACGACGTGGACATGGCAGTCAATCCTCAGCAGCCGGGCCGGCGCGCTCACCGCACGGCCTCCAGCGCCAGCTCCCGGCAGCGCTTGAGGTCGGTCTTGCCGGTGCCGAGCATCGGAATCCGCTCCACCCGCAAAATAACTTTGGGAATCCAGAGATTCGGCACATCGACTGCACCGAGCTTGGCGCGCAACAGCTCCATCGTGATTTCATGAATCGTGAGCAGGACGAGCGATTCGCCCTTCGTCGCATCCGGCACGCCGGTCACAAAAACCGCAGGGCTCTCCTGCTGCTGCCAGCCGAACACCTCGATGATTTTTTGTTCAAGGGTGCCATGCGGCACCATCTCGCCGGCGATCTTCGAGAAACGCGATAGCCGGCCTTCGATAAAAAGATAACCATCCGAATCGAAGCGTCCCAGATCGCCGGTGATAAACCAGCCGTCACGAAATGCCGCCTTGGTTTTCTCCGGATCGCCAAGATAGCCGGCGAACACATTTGCGCCCCGGAAAAGCACGAGCCCTTTTTCGGTCGCCGGCAGATCGGCGCCCGAGTCCGGGTCCACGATGCGCACCGTCATCCCCGGCATCATGCGGCCCACCGCGCCGGCACGTTTGCCCGTCTGCGGTTCGTTGGTCGAGACCACGACCGGCGGGTGCGGCTGGCTGATGTTGGTTGCCGGAGTGGTTTCGGTGAGGCCGTAGCCCTCGAGGATGTCCAGATGAAACATCTCGAGAAATCCCTTTGCCAAATCTGGCGGCAATTTCTCGGCGCCGGTCACGACTATTTCAAGCGAACGCAATTCCCGCGGCTGCGCTTTCTTCAGGAGTGGCCGCACGAACGTCGGCGCCCCGACCATCGTCGTGACGTGCTCGTCGCGAATCGCGTCGATGATTTTGCGTGTCTCAAGCGGGCTGGGCACCGTCACTACCTGAGAGCCGCGCAGCAAGGGATACCAGAGTGTGACGGTGAAACCAAAACTGTGAAACACCGGCAGGCAGCCCAAAATGATACAGTTCTCCGGGAGAATCGAAAGCGATGCGATCTGGGCGCAATTCGCGAGGATGTTGCGGTGCGAAAGGACGACACCTTTGGGCTCGCCCGAGCTGCCGCTCGTAAACAACAACCCGGCCTCCTCGCGGTCGCCGCGCTTCGGCAGGCCGAGCAGGCCGGCGCACCACTGGTTCGGCAGCAGCCAGGCCGCGAGCATCCACGGCAACATCGCGCGCTTTCCGCCCGCCCCCTCCAGCTCCGTCTTCAAATCGAGCGTTCGCTCCGGCCAGGGGAAATTCGGCACCTTGGCCCGCATCGCCGCCGCCGAAATAACCGTGTCGATCTCCGCGATGCGCAGGCTCGTCTCCAGCGCCGAACGGCCGGCGGTAAAATTGAGGTTCACCGGAATCTTGCCGGCGCACAAAATTCCGAGATTGGCGATGAAGGCCCCCGCGCCCGGCGGCAGCACGATGCCCACGCGGCGCGATTCAACCGTCGCGTGCAGCCGCCCCGCCAGCACGGCGGCCGCCGCATAGAGCTGGCCCGACTTCAGTTCGCGGCGCCCCGCCGTGCGATCAATCACCATCAAATGGCCGGGCTTCTTCGTCAGCACACGCACACATTCGCGCCCAAGATGCCGCTCAAGCAAAGGCCGTTCGTTGAACGCGCGTTCCCCCAGATCCAGCAATTCCCGCCGCGCCCACGCCACCGAAATCTCGCCAGGGAGCTTGGGCGCGCCGAAGGCGATGAACACATCCGTCGGCAGCAACCGTGGCGATTTCCAAAGGTATTTGTTGCCCGCGAACGAAAAAATCGATCCCCACAGGCCATCGATCGCGGCGGCGATGACGGGCACATTCGCCTGCCGGGCGATGACTTCGAAGCCGCGCTGAATTTCCATCAGTTGGCCGGTGCGCGAAATATTTCCCTCCGGGCAGAGGCAGACCACCTCGCCGCGTTTCAACGCCTCGACCGCGCCGCGCATCCCCTCGCGCGGCGTCTCCGCGGAGATCGCGATGCTGCCGCTCACCTCGAAGCACCAGTTAAAAAATGCATTTCGCGTCAGCCCCTTGTAGCCGACGAAGCGAATCGGCCGCGGGCAGGCCAGTTGCAACACCACCACATCCACATAGGAAATGTGGTTCGAGATCAGTAACACGCCGCTCGCCGGGGGGAAATTCCCGCGCCCACTCGTCCTCACCCGATAAAGCATTCGCGCCACCACTCGGGCGATGATTTCGAGCGACAACGGCAGCGACGAGCGACGGCGAAGAAAGGGAACTCGCATGGGGCTGAAAAAATATGCCGGTAAAGGCTGCGGTGTTTCAAAGGTTTTCTGCCGGCGACGGGTCCGCTGATCTGGCGCCACAGCCAATGCCAGCCTGCGTTCAGCGCTCGACCTCGGGTCGGCCGGCTCGCAGATCATCGGCGAGCGAGGCGAATCCCGGAAAATCGAACTCCAGTCGCCGCAGGTCGCGACGCAGCCGCTCGACTTCTCGCAACGCGCAGTCCGTCTCGTGCGTCAACGACGGCCGGTCCGTGCCATAGACGCGCATTTTCAACTCTGCCCGCGAATAGGGTGCGCGGCCCGTCTCCTGGCCTTCGATCCAAGCCGTCTCGCTGACCCGCGGATCGCGCCCGCACAAATACCACGCTTCAATCGCCGGCACCGCGACCCCGACGGCCCGGATCACGCGATCGCGTCCGTGCGACCGCGGCCAGCGCTTCGTCGTCTGCCGGTAAACCGCGCGCAACTGGCACATCCGGCAGCGGGGATGGAAATAATCCGGCGCGTCGTGCGCCGCCGTGTGCACCACCGAATCGTCCGCATCGACCACCGTCACGAGCATGTCGGTGTCCGTGTTGAAGTGCAGGTGCCGCAACACCAGCGGCAAAACTTGCGCGACGTTGGGCCAGCCGCGGGCCCGAAACCCCGGGCCGACAAATCTTGGCGTCTGCTTGAGCACCGCCGCCACTAGCCCGCGCAGCGCCTCTTCGTCCGCCGGCGATTCGCTCAGCAAAGCAACCTTCATCGTTCTTCCGGCACCCCGCCGAGGATACCGCTGAACCACATATCGCCGAGCGAACCTTCGCTCAACAGCTCCCGCAAATCGCCGCGGTCGGACAGACGTCCGAATTCTGCCGCCCGCCCTTTCTTTTGAGAGATGACGACTTCCTCCGGATGATCGCGAAACAGATCGATGAAATACGGCGAGTGCGTGGTCGCGACGACCTGCACCGCCCGGCGTTTGGAGCCAAAGGACTCCGGGTAGCTCAACCGGTAGAGCGCGTCGCGAATCTCGCGCAGCATCCGTGGATGCATCCCGCGATCCGGTTCCTCAATGCACAAGGCAAACGGGGGCGTCGGATCAAACGCCAACGTCAGCACCCCGAGCAGATAAAGAATTCCCTGCGAGAGGCCATCGGCCGGCACCGATCCATTTTCCGCCAGGCGCAACGAAAGCGTCACATGCTCGTCGCCAGATTGATCCAGCTCGATCGCTTGAAACTCCGGCAAAATGCGCAACAGCTCGGCCGTGAGCGCGGCGAACGCATCCGGCGCCTCCGCCCGCAGTTGAAACAGCACTGCCGCGAGGTTGCCCCCGCTGCCATGCAGTTCGGCCCCCTCGCTCCGCCGCGCAGGTTCCGCCATCGTCCGGTGATCGAGCACGTAGTTGCGAATCGTGCCGATGGTCGCGCGCAGTTCCGGCCAGTTCGGCGCCGTCCGGGGTTCGATGCGCAAGCTGTCGCACAGAACATCAGAGACACAGCCTAGCTTCGCCACGAGGCCCTCATACGGCCGCTCAAAACGGAATTCGATCTCCGGGCCGCCCTCCCTCTGCACGGCGGACGCCTCGCTCAAGGGCAGCTTCGAGAGCGTGCGGAGCCGCTGCATCGCTTCCATGAGGCTGGTCTTTCCACTGCCATTGGGCCCGATCACGAGATTGAACGGCGTCAGCGCGACCCGGGTGTTGCGCAGCGCTTTGAAATTTCGAAACGCAATCGACGCGATCACGGGGCCAACGTGCGTGCGCTCACGGCGGTTGTCCACGCCCGTTTCGAGTTTCACCCAGCACCACGACGTCATCCGCATGCACCGCGCACCAGACGCGGTCGCCGGCATGGATCGCCTCGCGTAGCGCGCTCTCGTTGGCTGCGAGCACCGTCAGCCGCAGGCCGCCCGCCGTTTCGATCGTGAAACGATTGTGGGCTCCCTTGAAAACTTCCTCGACCACCTTCGCCTCGAAGGCGCCGGTCCCCGGGAGCCGTGTTTTACTCAGATGAATCTTCTCGGGGCGGATTGAAACCCGCCGGCGCGCGACGTTCTCCGGCCAGGCCCCCGTCGCGACGCCCACCTCGAATCCTCCCCCGAAGCGCAGCCATGCCATGCCGTCACCGCGTCGAAATAATTCCACTTCGAAGAGATTCGCCTGCCCGATAAACTCCGCCGCAAAGGGCGTCGCCGGCTGGTGGTAAATTTCTTGGGTCGTCCCGAGTTGCTCGATCCGTCCGCGATTCACCAGCGCGATCCGATCACTGACGGTGAGAGCCTCCTCCTGATCGTGGGTGACGAGCACAAAGGTTGTGCCGACCTGGCGTTGCAGCCGCTTCAACTCGATTTGCATGGTTTGCCGCAATCGCGCATCGAGGGCGGACAGCGGCTCGTCCAACAATAAAATTGCCGGGCGCGGTGCCAGCGCGCGCGCCAATGCGACCCGCTGGCGCTGGCCGCCGGAAAGCTGCTGCGGCTTGCGGTCTTCGCAGCCAGCGAGGGCAACCAGCCCGATCACCTCGGCCACGCGACTCGCAATCTCCGCCGCGGGCCGGCGCTGCATTCGCAGCCCAAACGCGATGTTGTCGCGCACGTTCAGGTGGGGGAATAGCGCGTAACTCTGGAAAACCTGGTTCACGTCCCGCCGGTGCGGCGGCAGCGTCGTCACGTCCACGCCCCCGAGCCACACGGTGCCGGTGTCAGGCGCCTCGAACCCGGCGATCAACCGCAGCAGCGTGGTCTTCCCGCAACCCGAGGGACCGAGCAGCGTGAGAAATTCTCCAGCTTGGACCGTGAGACTCAACTCTTCCACCGCGACCACCGCCCCGAAACGCTTCGTTACTTGGCGCAGTTCCACTGCGGGCGGTTTCACGTTCATGCGAGTTTACGTTCCGCCCGGCGTTGGAGCAGCCAATAGACCGCGACGAACAGCAGCATAAACACCAACGCGAGCGCGGCACCGAAGGGTTTGTCGCGCGCCTGACCGACAAACTGATCCTGAATCACGTTACCGATCATCGGCACGCGGGCGCCGCCCATCAGGTCGGTGATGGCAAACATCCCGATGGCCGGCACAAACACCATGAGCACGCCCGCGTAAAACCCCGGCAGTGTCAGCGGCACCACGACCCGCACAAACGCCCGCCACGGTCCGCACCCCAGATCGTGCGCCGCTTCGAGCAGCGCCGGATCGAGTTTCTCCGCGCTGCCGTAGATCGGCAGAATCATGAACGGCAGGTAGGCATAGACGAGACCGACAATCACCGCCGCCGGCGTGTAGAGCAGCTCCAGCGGTGCGGCGATCGCGTGCAACCAGAGCAGCAGGCCGTTGAGCAGACCCTCGGATTTCAGAATCGTGATCCACGCGTAGGTGCGGATAAGGAAGCTCGTCCAGAACGGAATCATCACGAGCAGCAGCAGCCGGTGCCGCCATTTTTCCGACGCCCGTGCGATGCACCACGCCACCGGGTAGCCCAGCACCGCGCAAATCACCGTGGTGAGGGCGGCGTAGCCAACGGAGCGTCCGAAGACCGCGAGGTAGGTCGGATCCGCCACGCGTTGGAAATTTTCCAGCGAAAAGCCAAACGCGACGCGCCCCAGTTCGTCGCGCTCGGCAAAACTGTAGAGGATCAAAATCGCTGCGGGCGCGACGACGAAGGCCAGCAGCCACAAGAGCAACGGCGCGAGCAGCAGCCACGCCGTCAAGCCGGGCCGTCGTCGTTGGGCTGAACCCGGCGACATCACTTGGCGCTTTTCAGATCCGTCACCAGTTTATCTGCCGCCGCCGCGGCCTTGCCGATATCGCGAAACGTGTTGAATTTCTCCAAGCGGGGGTAACTGGCGGGGTTCGCGAGCTGTTCAGCCGAGAGTAGTCTGCGCGCGGCGGCGTTCGGATTCGTGTAGGGAAATTCGTCCGAGATCAACTTGCTCACGTCCGGGCGCAGCAGGTAGTCGAGGAACCGGTGCGCCGCGGCCACATGCTTTGAGGTCGTGGGAATCGCCAACACATCCACGAAGGGATGCGCGCCTTCCATCGGGAGCACATAGGCGAATTTTTTGTTCTCCTGAATTAAGCGAGCTGCCTCCCCGCTCCAAACGACACCGAGATCGACATCGCCGTTGAGCAGCGGCGTCTTCGGGCTGTCGGAGTCGAAGACTTTCACGAGCTTAATCCACTCGGCGACGAGCGGGCGCGCCCGCGCCAGGTTCGCCGACGTGAGGGCATTTTGATCGAGCCCGAGCGTGACGAGCGCCCAGCTCACTATCTCGCGGTTGTCGTTCACGACCACGATCCGGTTTTTGAACTTAGCCTGGAAGACATCGCGGTATCCGCGGACGGGCTCCTTCACTTTCTCGGTGTTGATCACGATGCCGACGGTGCCGGTGAGATACGGCACGGTGAATTTCTGCTCGGGATCGTGCGGGAGGCCGAGAAACTCCGGCGCGAGGTTGCCGATATTTTTCAGCTGCGCCCGGTCCAGCGGACGCAGCAGTTTGTTGTTGATCATCGCTTCGGCGATATAGTCGGGCGGCTGCACCAAATCGTAGGCCGCGCCACCGATAAGCAGCTTCGAGAGCATCTCCTCACCCGAGGCATAGGTCTCGTAGTTCACTTTGATCCCCGTCTCCTTCGTGAACCCATCGATCACTTTTTGCGGGACGTATTCCGACCAGGCGAAGAGGTTCAGTTGTTCCGCGCCTTGAGCGACAGAGACCGCGAGGGACAGAGCCAGTAACGGGCGGACCACGCCGAGGAGACGAATTGGAGTCATGGGAAAATCTAACGGCTGAGTTTTTTGAGGTGCTCGGAAAAAATTACGACCGCGACGGTCGCAACGATGAAAATCGCCGACAAGGCATTGAGCATCGGATTCAATCCCACCTTGGCCATGCCGAAAATCCGCAGCGGCAAAGTGGCGCTACCGGGACTCGCCGTGAAATACGTGACGATGACTTCGTCCATCGACAGCGTGAACGCCATCAACGCCCCAGCGACAATCCCCGGCCGCAGCGCCGGCACCATCACAAGCCAAAACGCCCGCAGCGGCGTCGCCCCCAGATCGAGCGCGGCCTCCTCCAGCGCAGGGTCCATTCCAGCGAGCCGGGCGCGCACCGCGAGCAGCACAAACGGTAAGCAAAACGTGACGTGCGCAATGACAACCGTCGTGAAACCCAACGGCACGGCCAAGACCGAAAACAACACCAGCAGACTCACGCCCATGATAATCTCCGGCATCATGATCGGCACTCCGACCAGCACGTGGATGGCGGAACCGCCGCGAAACCGATACCGATGGAGGTGCCAAGCGCCCAGCGTGCCGAGCACGACGGAGAGCACCGTGGTGAAACTGGCAACGATGAGGCTGTTCTTCGCCGCCTCCATCAATGGCGTGTGCGACCACAGCTCGCCATACCATTTCCACGTGAAGCCCTCCCAAAGAATGTTTAACCGTGACGCGTTGAACGAATAAACCACGAGCACGAGAATCGGGAGATAAAGAAACGCCAGCACGCCTGCCGTCCAAGTGCGGAGGACGATGCGAAAGACACTCGGCGAGGAAAGCGACATGGCGACGCCGCCACGCTGTCACGCCGCCACCACGCACCGCAAGATCGCGCGCGCATGGCGAACTCATGCCTAGGCGCGACGCAATACAGGTGAGGCCGGCCCCGGGGCCGTGCCGCGCGATAGTGACTACTTCGTCGTGCCGCGCAGCTTGTTGAAGAGTTCCGTCGCGCGCTCGACGATGCCGCCCTTTTCCAAGGCCAGCGCCGCGAGCTTGGTGTTGAGTTCCATCGGGTCGGGCGCGGCCAGGCTGCCCGTCACGCGCAGCGGCATCGTGCAGCCGGCATAGCCAAGGTCGTCGGCATGGTTTTCGAGCACCCCGAGAAACTTCAGGAGTTCCGCCTGCCGTCCACGCGCCCGGAGCCGGTAGTCCATCGTGAGGCTATCATCGACCCACGCCCGACCCGGGTCGCGCCGGATGAATCCGGAACCCGTGAGACGAAGCTCGGGCGCGATGAGCGTGAACTCTTTCACCGATGTCCGCCCCGTCGCGTCGCGGGTGACCACCACGCTCAGCTGATCAAAGGGAATGGGATACCAGCTCCGCGCGAGCTCCGCCACGGCTTCGGCCCGGCTGGCGACTTCACCGGTCTCCTTCTTCGACGTCCAGCTCCCAAACACGCTGCCCGCCGAGGCGATGATGCTCGCCAGCCGGCCGGTGCTTTCCGACGGCGTGCCCGCGGTCACCGGAAACCCGTGAAACACACCGCCCCGGCTGGTGAGGCGAACTTCACCCTTGGCCGCCTCCGCCAGCAGGTCACACCGAGCCGCGACCGCCGATAGGTTCAGGCCAACGTCAAATTTTCCCTCCAGCAACTTCAGCTCGCCCCGATTGAGCGTCCGAAGCAGGGGAGCCGAATCGAATTCACGGACTTCCACCTCGGCCTGCGCCACGAAGGGCTGCGCGACCCCGGCCCGGTAGTTCAACGCGCCTTCAAGCTTCGCGCTCCCGCCGGAGGCGAGCGCCGCTTCCCAGCCCTCCAGCTTCAGCGCGTCCGGTTCTAGGCGGAATTTGCCGCTGACCTGGACGAGCCCAAGCGAATCAGCAACAATGAGACGGTCGAACCGCACGCCGGCGCTCCCACGCCAGCCGGCCCACGGCGCCCGCCGGGCGTCCTTCACCCCGCTCCCCTCGCCCAGCACGGCTTGGAAAGCAGTGGCATCCGCCCACACCACATTGGCACCTGCAATCTCCACCGCGAGAGCCCGCACGCCGTCTCGCTCCGGCCCAAATGTGCCGCTGGCCTCAACGTCGCTCTTGCGCCCTTCCCGCTCCAGGGCGATCGGAGCTTGGAAGACCACGCGGCCATCGGCTTCGACATCTGCCCGCAGGGTGGCCGAAAGCGAAGGCAGTTTGACCGCCTCGTTCTCCCGCATCGCGACAAGACCTTTTCCGGCGACCGTCGCCTCGATCCCCGTGGTTGCGCCGACACTGGCCGTAAATCCAATCACCGCCTCGCCACCCGTGAGCGCGAGTTCGCCGGCAAACCCCGGTTGCGCGCTCCAGGCGGCCATCGATGCCAGCACGCGCCCCGTGGTTTTGATCGGCTGCCTCTCGCCCGTGAGCTGGCCGGCCCGGCCCTCGCCGCTCAACAGGAGCGCATCGCCGGTCTTCAGCTTGAGGTCGGCAATTTCGATCTGCCAGCCGTGCGGCGTGTAGTCATAGGCGGCGTTCAGGGTGAGACTCACCCGCTCGATCCACCCTTGACCCGCACGCGATACCCGAAGGTCGTCGATTACGAGCGGGGAAACCGAGCGCAGCGCCAGGCCGCCATTGCGCGGCAACGCCAGCAACTCGCCGCGGATCGGGCTCCCGTTCAACGTAACCACCGGCCGGGCAAACATCCCAATCCACGCGACCGGGACCGCCAGCAGTCCCACGTGAAAAAGTTCCCGCTGCGGTTCGACGGCGGCAATTTCCGACACCGCTGGCCGCCACTCGAACGGCTGCAACGCCCGCAGCGACGCCACGGGACGGTCGCCCGCGAGGGTCGCGGCAAACTGCCGGACCGCGATGGTGGATCCGTGCCCGGTCAAATCAAATTCCGCCGCCAGCTTCATTCCATCCAGCGGCGCGAGTTCGGCCCGCCACGCCTCCAATCGCTCCCCGTTCCCGGCGAGGCTGCCCGTGATCGCGAAGTTGGTGAAGTCGGCTTCGATCTCGGCCGCCCCCGAGCCCCTGACGGAAAAGGCCGGCCCCTTTTTCAAAAGGAAAAAAGGCGCCATATCACCGTCGCGCAGGTCGATTCTCCACGTGCCGGATAATTTCTCCCCGCGCCGAGGTAAATTCGCGACCAAGCCGAGAATCTCCCGTTCATCACGGCTCACCGTGATCATGTAGCTTTCCCCGGTCGGCTGGCGGTCGGCGCGTGCCTCGGCATGCAACACGACCGGGTCGCTTAAGGCCGCGCCGCGCATCACGGCATCCAACGCAAGGCCGACCCGCCGGAACGAGCGCGGGGTATTCATCGCGACGGTCAGGCGCCCGCTCGCAGTCACGCTCTCAAACTCCGCGCCCCGAAGCGCCGCCGAGGCCACGATATGAAACTTGCCCTCGCCCCCCACGCGCAGGCCGCCCCCGCGCACGACCACATTCACCCGGCCCCGTGACTCGGGCAAAATCACCTCGCCCTCCCACTCCAAGCCATCCATCGAAAGATCGCCGGGCAGATCAAGGCGCGCGAACAGGCCGGCAATTGCCTCCACCGCCGCTTGGGCCGGCAACGTGGTGCCCGCATGGCTTACACCCGGACCAAATCCAGCTCCCGACTCGGCCTTCCCCAAATCGAGCGTCCACCCGCGAGCGATGCACCGCGAAACGTCAAATCGGTGGTAGAATCCGGCCGCGATCACGGGAAGCGCCATCTCGACCGCAGGCACGGTGAGCACCGCCCCGCCCTGTTCGTAGCGCAGGTTCTTCGCCTCGACGCGACTCCAGCCCGCCGCGACTTCCCCGACCTGAAACCGAACGTTGGGCCGGGCAGCCAGCCACCGGCGCACCGCCCAAGTCTGAAACGCCGGAGTCAGGGCAACGGCCAACAGCACCACCATCACGAGCAGAAGCCCGGCAGTGGCCAGCAAGGGAAGCCGGCGGGATTTCAGAAGCATGGACCGCGAGAGTGACACCCTGATGCCCTGCGAGTTTCAGGCTTAGGGGAAGGAAATTTTTGAACGAACCGAAAGCTCGTCCACTGCCGGGCCATTTTCGAAAAGGCCCCGCTGGACGCTGCGCCACGGGAAATGACAGCGCCACGAGACAAACCCGCTACTGCTTCACGAACTCGTCCGCCTGCCCCATGGCTTTGCGCAGGGCCGCCACCGCGACATTGTAGCCGTAGAACGCCTGAATCTGATTGGTCCGAGCCGTCGTAAGATCAACCTGCGCGGAGAGGACGTCGAGCTGGGTGCCCGTCCCGGCATTGTAGCGTGCGTTGGCGAGCCGCACCGACTCGGTCGCCTGGTCGATCACGAGGGCGGAGGCCTCGGCCAGCTCGGTGGCCTGCTGCCATTGCGAATGCGCCCGCCGCACCTCCACCTCGACCGCGAGCTGCGCCTCAGAGAGCGCAAGCTTGGTCTGCTCCAGCAACGACTTCGTCTGCACGACCCGCCCCTGGGTCGCCCGGCCGTCGAAAATATTCCATTGCGACTGCACGCCCACGATCCAGCCGCGGTTCGAATCGCTGAAGTGGTCAGTAGGGCCCTTTCGCAGTTGCCAGCCGCCGAAGGCGGCGACGTTGGGATAATAACCGGAACGCGCGCCGGTGACGCCCTCCTCGCGGGCCTGCGTGAGCTTCGCGAGCCGCTGCAAGTCCGGGCGGTTGGCGCGGGCGGCTTCAAACGACTTCTGCAAATCAAAGTCCAGCGGGGCGAAAGCCAGCGTGCCGACAAAATCCGGCACTTTGCGCAGCGAGTCCGGCGTGTTGGTGGTGAAGCCAAGCGACTGCCGCAGCGCCTCGATGGCGAGCCGCCAATCGTTGCGGGCGGTGATGAGCGGAACCTTGGCGTTGGCGACCGCCACCTCGGACCGAAGCTTCTCAAAACTGGACACCGTCCCGGCGTTGAAGCGATCCGTAGCGTTCTTCAACTGCTCCTGCAGCAGCGCGATATTCGACTCCTGCACCTTGATTTGCTCGTTCGCGAGCAGCACGCGGTAGAACCCGGTGCGCACTTGGAGCAACGCATCGTTGATGGCAGCCTGCAAATCGAGCATCGCCGCCTCGCGCGTTAACTTGGAGCCCTTCACCGCCGAACTGACGCCACCGCCGGTGTAGAGGACCTGCGAGGCCGTGAGGCTGATCTGCCAGGCCCGATCGCTGGCGGGAAAACTATTGGAGATATCCCGGTCGTTGCGCTGGTAGGCGGCGTCGGCGGCGACGTTGGGAATCGTCCGCGCCGAGACCTCAATCACAACGCCTTCCTGCTGGCGGATGCGTTCCCGCGCCTGACGGATCGAGAAATTGTTCTCGAGCGCAAAAGCGACCGCCGTCGGCAGATCGAGGGTATCGGGCACAGGTGCCGCCGGCTTGGGCTGCGCCTGAGCGACAGCGCACGTGAGTGCGAGTGACACGGCGACCGGCGAGAAATGGTGGCGGGCAAATTTCATGAGTGGAAATGTCATTCGGCAAGGACGGGCTCGGCGACCGGGGTCGCCGGGCTGGGCTTGGACTCCGGAACCCGGTCATGGGAATGGTCCCGGGCAAAGAGCACGTAGATCGAGGGGAGAATCAGCAGCGTGAAAAACGTGCCGATCGCCATGCCACCGACCAGCACGAGACCGATGCTGTTGCGCGCGGCGGCGCCGGCGCCACTCACGAGCGTAAGCGGAAAGTGCCCCGCGATGGTCGCGACCGAGGTCATAAGAATCGGACGCAGCCGCACCAGAGTGGCTTCGCGCACCGCCTCGATCTTCGGCTTGCCCTGCTCCTGAAGATGATTGGCCCACTCGACGATGAGGATGCCGTTCTTCGCTATGAGTCCCACGAGGGTCACGAGGCCGACCTGCGCGTAGATGTTCATCGTGGTCGTCCAACCGTTGGTCCAGTAGGGCATGTTCGGATTCGGCATTTTCAGCACCGTGAACACCAGCGCGCCAAACATGGCCAGCGGCACGGACCCCGCGAGAATCACCAGCGGATCGCGGAACGAGTCGAACTGCACCGCCAGCACGAGGAAGATGAGCACGACCGCGAGCATGAACGCGGGCAAAAACTTGTTGCCCTCGGTGCGGAGCTGCCGGGACTCACCCGTGTAATCGATCACGGCGCCGGGCGGGAGAATCTCCCGCGCGGCGTCCTCCAGCACGCGCAACGCCTCGTCGAGCGTGCGCGTGGTGACGCCGGAAATCTTCACCGCGTTCAACTGCTGCAGGCGGTTGAGCGAGCGCGGCACCGTCTTGTTTTCGATCGTGGCGATGCTGCTGAGCGGCACGACCTGGCCGTTGGGCCCGGTCACATAAAGGTCCTTCAGCTGCTCCGGATTCAAACGCTCGGCCCGCGCAATCTGCGGAATAACCTTGTAGCTGCGGCCTGCGATGTTGAAGCGGTTGACGAAATTGCCCCCCAAGGCGGCGCCGAGGTCCGCGCCGACTTGCGCGAGATTCAGGCCCAGCGCCGCGACTTTTTCCCGGTCGATCACAATTTCCGACTGCGGTTGATCGACTTTGAGATCGATGATGGGCGGAAAAGCGAATTTGCCGCTCATCATCGCCTTCATCTGAATTTTTTCGGCAAACTCCAGCAAGCGATCCGCGTCAGCCGTGGAGGCGATTACAAACTCCACCGGAAAATTGCTGCCCCCGGGCAACGCCGAAGGGGTCGTGGCAAACACCTGCATGCCCGGCACGGTGCCAAGCTTTTGCTGCACCTCTGGCATCATCTCGAACACGGTGCGTTTGCGCTCGGACCAAGGCTTGACGACCATGCCGCCGAAGCCGTCGGCACCCGACACGGCACCAGCCGCGCCGCCGAACATAAGCTGGAAGGTGAAATCAACCTCCTTGGTGCCGAGGAAAGCCTCCTCGACCGCCTTGCCATAAATCGCCTTTTGATCGGCGGTCGCGTTGGCCGAGCCGGTCAGGATGCCAAAAATAACGCCCTGATCTTCTGAAGGAGCGAGCTCCGCCGGCGAAAACATGAACATGACCGGCGTGAGCGCCGTGATCACGAGCCATACCATGTAGACAGCCGGCCGGTGCTTCAACGTGCCATCCAGCACCCGGCTATATCCACGGCGAAACGCATCGAACCGCCGATTCACAAACCCCACGAAGCCGCGATCGCTGTGGCCTTCCCGCAGTAGTTTGGCGGACATCATCGGCGAAAGCGTCAGAGCCACCACGCCGGAAATCGTCACCGCACCGGCAAGCGTCAGCGCGAACTCGCGGAAAAGCGAACCCGTGAGGCCGCCCTGCAATCCGATCGGCGCATACACGGCCGCCAGCGTGAGCGTCATCGCGATCACCGGACCGACGAGCTCGCGGGCCCCGAGGATCGCGGCATCGAAGGGCTTGAGCCCGTCGCGCAGGTGACGCTCGACATTTTCGACGACGACGATCGCGTCATCCACCACCAGACCGACCGAGAGCACGATGGCCAGCAGCGTGAGCAGGTTGATCGTGAAACCAAAGACCTGCATCAGGAAAAGGCCGCCAATGAGCGACACCGGAATCGCCAGAATGGGCACGATCACCGAACGGACCGAACCGAGAAACAGGAAGATGACCACGACAACAATCAGCAGCGTGTCGATCAGCGTGGCGGTGACTTCGTGGATGGCATTGCTGATATAGGCCGAAGCGTCGTATCCGAGCCGGGCCTGAAGCCCGGTTGGCAGATCTTTCTTAATCGATTCGAGTTCAACCCGCGCCCGCTTGACGACATCAACCGTGTTGGCCTGGGGCAGCGGGTAGATGCCCATGAACACGGCAGTCTGGCCGGAATAGCGGACCTGCGTGTCGTAGTCCTCGGAGCCGAGCACGACATCCGCGATATCCTCCAGGCGGATCGTGGTGTCGCCCGTCTGGCGAATCACGAGCCGTTTGAATTCACCGACCGAGTGGAGGTCGGTGTTGGCCGTGAGGTTGACCTGCACAAATGAGCCCTTCGTGGCGCCCACGGCGGCGAGGTAGTTGTTCTGCGCGAGCGCGGTCCGCACTTGGGCGGGACTGATGTTGAGCGCGGCCATGCGCTCCGGCTTGAGCCAGATGCGCATCGCAAACGTGCGCGCCCCGAGAATCTCCGCGCGCTGCACTCCGGGCACCGCCGAGAGCCGCGGTTGGACCACCCGCACGAGATAATCGGTGATCTCGCTTTGATTGAGGATATCCGACGCAAAACTCATGTAAGCCGAGGCAAACTGCGAATCGGCCGACTGCACACTGATCGAGGGAATTTCGGCCTCGGGCGGCAAGTCGTTCCGAACCTGGTTAACTTTGGCGCTGATTTCGGCGAGCGCCTTGGTCGGCTCGTAGTTGAGTTTCAGACGCGCCGTGACGACGGAGAAGCCCTGCAAGCTCTTGGACTCAACGTAGTCGATGCCATCGGCGGCCGCGATGACGCGCTCAAGGGGCGTGGTGACAAAGCCGCGCACGAGCTCGGCATTGGCGCCGACATAGACGGTCGAGACCGAAACGGTGGCGTTATCGCTGCGCGGGTATTGGCGGATGTTGAGCGACCGATAGGCCTGCAACCCCGCGATGATAATCACGACATTAACGACGATCGCGAGGACGGGACGCTTGATGAACAGATCAGTAAAAGAAGATTTCATGGACGGTAGCTAGGCACGCGGGAACAGGGGCGGCGCAAGAATGCGCGCTCAAGTGTTGTCCGGCTTGGGATTGAGCTGCGCTTTCGGCGCGAGCGTGTTGTCGATTTTCACCACCATGCCGGGGCGAAGTTTGAAGACGCCCGTCGTCACCACCTGGTCGCCGGCCTTCAATCCGGTCACGACCGTGACGAAATCTCCGCGGGCCGCGCCCGTGCGGATGAACTGCTGATGGATGGTTTTCTCCGTCTCCCCGGTTTTCTCGTTCTTCCCCTCGGAAATCACGAACACCGAGTCACCGTAAGGCGCGGCGAGAATCGCGGTGGACGGAATAATCAAACTCTTGGCCGTCGTCGGAAGCAGCACGGCGACCGAGCCGAACATTCCCGTGCGAAGCTTGGCGTCGGCGTTGGCGAACGTGGCTTGGACGCGGACATTGCGCGTCACCGCGTCGATTTCCGGCGCGATGGCGGTGATCTTGCCGAGAAATTTCTCGCCCGGCGCTGCGTCGGTGGTGAGCCGCACATCGTGTCCCACCGCGAGCGAGCTGAGATATTGCTGCGGCAGGGTAAAGTTGGTGTAGATCGGATCGACGGTCTGGAGAGAGACGATCGCCTCGCCGTCCTTAAGGATTTGGCCGAGCTGGACGAGGCGAATGCCAAGCCGGCCGGCGAAAGGCGCGCGGATCGATTTCTTGGCAATGACCGCGCGAAAGTTATCCGCCGCGGCCGCCGCCTGCTTCGCCTGCGCGTCGGACGAATCGAGATCAGAGCTGGAGTTGGTGCCCTTCTCCCGCAGCTCGCGGGACCGGGCAAGATTGAGCTTCGCCAATTCCGCGAGCGCCTCCGCCGCGCGGAGCTGAGCCGTTTCCGTGCTCACATCGAGTTCCACGAGGAGCGCGCCGGCCGCGACACTCGCGCCAGATTCAAAGTGAATCGCCACCACTTTGCCGGGCACTTCGGCGCCGATCATGACGCCTTGGACCGGAGCCACCGAACCGTTGGCGACGAGCCGATTTTCCCACTCGGCTTCCGTGGCGGTGGCGGCCGTGACGGTTTCAGGCGGCGGCACGAAGACCGCCGCCCCCATCGCGGCAAATTGGCCTTTCTTAATCCCGGCCAGTGAGAGGACGACGACGGCCAGCACGACAATGGTGGAGACGTAAACGAGAACTTTCTTAAGCATGTGAAATGAAGGGACGGTGGTTGGACGAAAATAACAACGATCAGGCACGCCCGGTCAGGACAGGGGATCCGACTTTTGACGTCGCGGCGTGATCGGCGGCACGGGTGAGCACCTTGGTCAGGAGCCGCACAAAGGTCTTCCGCTCCGGCTCGCTCAGCGGCTCCATCAGCCAGGCCATTCGGCGAAAATGCTCTGGCATAATTCGCGCCAGCAACCGGTCGCCGCGCTTCGTGAGACAGACGGACAACATTCGCCGGTCCTCGGCGTGAGGGGTGCGCGTCACGAATCCGGCCCGTTCCAAAGTATCAACCAAACCGGTGATGGTCGCGCGCGTCACGCCCGTGCGCTCTGCTAGATCGGCGGGGGTCAACCCTTTCTCCACCTCAGAGCCTTCCCGCTGGCAATTGCCCCAGAGCGCCATCAGCACCCCAAAGCGGCCCTGCGAAATATCGTGCTGTGCCAGATGCTCCTCGACGACCCGAAACGCCTCGTCGCCCGAGCGCAGCAGGTTGAGAAAAACCTCGGTGGCCGACGGGTCGAGGTCGGGAAACTCGCGGGAGGCCTCGAGCAGGCACTCGTAGCGAGGAAGGTCTTTTAGCATCAACAACGGCATGGGAGAATACGGTAAGGCGGCGAATAGTTAGCCGGCTAACGATAATTGCAAGCCGCCAGGTGCGACAAATGCCGCACAATAGGTGGGCCAATCGGCCCACCCTTGATCAACTAATGCCCGCCGGTCGTGCCCGGGCGGGACGAACCGCCTACCTACAGCGACTGCGCGGCGGCCACCACTGCTTCCGTCGTAATGCCGAGTTCCTTAAACACAGTCGGCGCCGGGGCACTGAGGCCGAAGCGATCGATGCCGACCACCTTGCCGTCGAGCCCAACGTATTTGTGCCAAAGGATGGTCACGCCCGCCTCGACCGCGACGCGCTTCCGACACGACGACGGCAAGACGCTCTCGCGATACTCGGCCGACTGCCGGTCGAAGCGCGAGGTGCAGGGCAACGACACCACGCGCACCCCGGCGCCGAGCGTGTTGGCCGCGGCGATGGCAAGCTGCAGTTCGCTGCCGGTGGCAATGAGGACGTGGGTGAGCGAGGCCGTTTCCTTCACGGCGACGTAGCCGCCCTTTGCCACGCCTTCACGGCGGGTCGCGACGGGAATTTCATTCAGCGTCGGCAGATTTTGGCGCGTGAGCGCGAGCAGGGTCGGGCCATCGACACGTTCGAGCGCCGCGGCAAACGCACCGGCCGTCTCTTCCGGGTCGGCGGGGCGGATGACGTCGAGGCCGGGAATGACGCGGAGGCCAGAGACGGTTTCGACGGGCTGGTGGGTGGGACCGTCTTCGCCGACACCGACGGAATCGTGCGTGTAGATGTAGAGGACCGGCAGCTTCGCGAGTGAAGCGATGCGCATCGCAGGCCGCGAGTAATCGGCAAACACCAAGAACGTCGCGATGCTCGGGCGAAAGAGCCCGTCGTAGGCGATGCCGTTGGCAATGGCTGCCATCCCATGCTCACGAATGCCGAAGCGGATGTTGCGCCCGCTGCGGTTGCTCGGATCAAAATCCTTGTCCGACGCGATGTAGTTGAGCGTCGAGCCGTAGAGATCGGCGCTGCCCCCGAGGAGCAGCGGCAGCTCGGCGGCGACGGGCTGGAGCACGTCGCGCCCGGCGGCGCGGGTGGCGAGCTTGGCATCAGCGGGGAACGTCGGGATCTTCGCGAGGAGCGCGGGGGCGGTCGGGGCGATGTTGCGCGATTCGAGCAGCGCCGCCTTTTCGGGATTGGCGGCGGTCCACGCCTTGAAGGTCTTCGACCAGCGATTGCATGCGCGCACGAGCCGCTCTTTGTGACCGGCAAAATACGCCCGGACGTCGTCGCTCACAAAGAAGTGCTGATCCGCCGGGAGACCGAGCGAGGCGCGAGCGGTGTCAGAGAATTTCGCCCCACCCTCGCCATGCCCCTTGGCGGTGCCCTGCACTTCAACGATGCCCTTGCCGATGATCGTCTTCGCGATCAGGAGCTGGGGTTTTCCGCTCTTGGTTTTCTTCGCTTTGTTGAAGGCCTTCAAGAACGCCGCGGGTTCCTGGCCGTCGAAGGTCTGCACATCCCAACCGATGGCTTTGTAGCGGGCGCCGGCGTTTTCGCTCTGCGTTTTCGCCGCCATCGCATCGAGCGTAACGTCGTTCGAGTCGTAGATCAGGATCAGGTTGTCGAGTTTTTGGTGGCCGGCGAAAGCGCAGGCTTCCATCGCGACGCCTTCCTGCATGCAGCCGTCCCCGGCGAGGCACACGACGTGGTAGTCGAAGATCGCGTGCTCGGCGGTGTTGAAACGCGCCGCCGCCATTTGGCCGGCGACCGCCATGCCGACGGCATTGCCAATGCCCTGCCCGAGCGGGCCGGTAGTGGCCTCGACTCCCGGCGTCTCGTGAAATTCCGGGTGCCCGGGCGTCGTGCTGTGCAACGCGCGAAATTTCTTCACCTGTTCAATCGGCACATCGTAGCCGCTCAGGTGCAGCCAGCTGTAGAGGAACATCGACCCGTGGCCGGCGGACAACACGAACCGGTCGCGATTTAACCAACGCGGGCGCTCCGGATTGTGGCTGAGGGCGTGGCCGAAAAGGACGGCGCCAATTTCAGCGCAGCCCAGCGGCAGGCCAAGGTGGCCGGAAGAGCACGCGTGAATGGCGTCGATAGCAAGACCACGGGCCTGGTTGGCCGCTTTGGCGAGGAGATGAGTTTGCAGCGTCATGAAAAAATTGCCCGTAGGCGTAGCGCCCGGAAGCGACGCGGGAAAGCCCGAAGTTTGGCGGTAAACAGGATCGTCTGTCATGCCGAACGGCCGCGTTCATGGAAAGAGTGAGGAAAATTGCTCCGCTGCCGGACGCTGACGGGAAGTGGGCACAAAAAAGGCGGGCCGTGGGAGGCCCGCCTGATTAACCAAATGAGTATCGGGTAACCAGAAGCGATTACTCGGCCTTGGCCGGCGCCGCCACAGCGGCGGGCTTGGCGCTGGCGGCGCGGGCGGCTTTCTCCGCTTCGTGCCGAGCATGAATCTCGGCGGCGCGATCCTTTTCCTTGACCGCGACGGCGGCTTTGCCGCTGCGGTTGCGCAGATAATAAAGGCGGGCCTTCATCGGCTCGGACTCGCGCTCGACCTCGATTTTCTCGATGTTCGGCGAGTTGACCGGGAACACGCGCTCGACGCCCTCGCCGTAGCTCAGGCGGCGGACGGTAAAGGTCTCGGTAATGCCCCCACCCTTGCGCGCGATCACGATGCCGGCATAAATCTGCACGCGCTCCTTGTCGCCTTCGCGCACGCGGGTGTGCACCCGCACGCCGTCGCCGACCTTGAACGGCGTGATGTCTTTCTTCACCTGATAGGCGGTGATTTCGTTGATGATCGCATTCATGAGAGTGAGTTATTTGAGTAAATCGGGTCGGACCTGACGGGTTTTTTCCACCTGTCGCGCGTGCCGCCATTTTTCGATTTCGGCATGGTTGCCCGAGAGAAGAACCTCGGGAACTGACATGCCCCGAAATTCGGTGGGACGCGTGTATTGAGGAAAGTCGAGCAACTTGTTGGTGAAGGATTCGTGCGTCAATGACTTTTCCTC
>JBDSGI010000370.1:0-3706 GCA_039919035.1 Opitutaceae bacterium | reverse complement strand
TCAACCTACGGCAACCTCCGCCGCCTCATCCTCGAGGGCAAAATCGCGAAGGACCAGGGCGAGCTCGACTACACCGAGATTGCGCTGAAGGCGTCGGGTGCCGTGCAGGCGGCGCGTCACGTCACGACCGCCTATAAGCAGCCGTGGTCGCCCACCGGTCGCGGCGCAGGCGTCGCGCCGAGCGGCTACGTCTATTCCTTCAACGGGCCGCAGTCGCTCTTCGCCGACACCATTCGCTCGATGCGCTCGCTCGTCATCGCGCATCAGCTCGGCCACGTGCTGATGGGCGAAGGCGACAAACCGATCAACCTGTTGCACCGCGCCGTCGAGCACGCCGCGACCACGGCGCGTTTCAACGTCTTCTTCGGCAGCGGCCGCGATAGCTACGATGTGCGCGGCCGCGTCGCACACGAAAGCGTGTTCAACCGCAACGACGGCCAGTTCCGTTGCCCGAGTTCGCAGCAAGGCTTCTCGCCGTTCACGACGTGGACGCGCGGCGCCGCGTGGATCATCGCCGGCTACGCCGAACAGCTCGAATTTCTCGAAACGGTGAAAGGCTCCGACCTCGATGCCGTCGGCGGTCGCCGCGCCGTGACGGATCTGTTTTTGGAAACCGCCCGCGCCACAAGCGACTATTACATCGACGGCTATGCCGCGAAGGACGGCGTCCCTTATTGGGATTCGATGGCGCTCAACAGCCACAAACTCGGCGACTACACCAAGAAGAATGCCGATCCGTTCAACGCCCACGAACCGGTCGATAGCTCCGCCGCCGCGATCGCCGCGCAGGGTTTCCTGCGCCTCGGCACCTACCTCACCGCCAAAGGTGAAAAAGCGGCTGGCAAAAAATATTTCCAAGCCGGCCTCACGATCGCCGACACGCTTTTCGACGAGCCTTATCTCTCCGCCGACAAAAAGCACCAGGGTCTCCTGCTGCACAGCGTCTATCACCGGCCCAACGGCTGGGACCACGTGCCCAAAGGCCAAAGCGTCCCGTGCGGCGAAGCTTGCATGTGGGGCGACTACCACGCCGTCGAACTCGCTCTCCTCATCCAGCGCCTCGCGCAGGGGAAATACTACACGTTCTTCTGAGCGCCGCTCGGTTCGCGCGGAAGCGGGGGCTTCACCAAACCACTTTCACGCCGCCCCACTTGGCGATGGCGGCGTCCTTCGATACGAGCGTCAGCCCGTGCTCGAGCGCCGTCGCCACAATCAGCCGATCCGCGGGGTCGTGGTGGGCCCAGCCGGGATCGGCCGAGTGCAACGCCACGCCGCTTGAGATGGGCAGCACCGTCACCGTCGCCAGCGCCTGGGCAAACCAAACGGCGGGTGCACCCGGCACCGTCACGCGGCCTCGCGCCAGCAGCATCGCCGTCTCCCACAGGCTGATGTCGGCGATGGCATGCTCCGCCGGCGCGGTGGCGGCGAGTAGCGCCCGGACTTTCCGCGACAGCTGCGCGTCGTCGTTGGCCGCCCAAATCCACGCATGGGTGTCCCAGAGGTATTTCACCGCTGCGCCTCCCACTCCTCGCCAATTGGCGCGGTCGTGAGACGCGACGAATCCATCAGGCCGGCGCAACAGCCGAGCAGGCCGTGCACGGGCTTTTCCTTTGCAAAGACAAATGTCTCCCGACGCGCCTGCACCCGAATCTCGACCCCCTTCGACGCCAGCCGGCGCATGCGGCCGAATTCGCGGTGAAACGTGCGCAGGGTTGTCTTCATGGCGGACAATTTGTCAGACAAACTTTGCCGCCGTCAAGCCGGGCTTGCGCCACTCGCCTCTCCGGATTCCCTCATGGCCAAGATGCCTAACGCCCACCTCAACCTCTACGATCTCACGCGGGAGGAACTGCGCGCACTGTTCGCGCGCTGGGAGTTTTCGCCGGTGCACGCGGCGACGCTGTGGAATTATCTCTACCGCCGGCTCGCAGATTCGTTTTCTACCGCCGCGATGCCGGACCTGCCGGAGAAAGTGCGGCACCGGCTCGTCGCCGAAGCCAGCCTCGGCGTGTTGCCCACAGCGCTCGAAACGGATTCGAGCGATGGCTTCACACGCAAATACCTGCTCACTCTCGGCGACGGCGAAAAAATCGAAACCGTGCTTATGCGTTTCACAGGGCGCGTGACCGCGTGCATCAGCTCGCAGGTCGGCTGCGCGATGGGCTGCGTGTTTTGCGCCACCGGGCAGATGGGCTACACGCGGCAGCTCACGCCCGGCGAGATTGTCGCGCAAGCCGTGCATGTCGCCCGCGCCCTCCGTCTCTCGGCTCTCAACTCTCAGCTCTCAGCGGCGAGTGCGTCTGCCCCCGCGCGCCTTCGCAACGTCGTGCTCATGGGCCTGGGTGAGCCGCTGCACAACTACGACGCTGTGCTGCACGCGATCGCGATTCTGCGCGACGAGACCGGCCTCGCCCTGGCCGGGGAGCGCATCACGCTGAGCACCGTGGGGGTGGTGCCGGGCATTCTCCGGCTCGCGCGAGAGAAACCATCCCTGCATCTCGCGGTGTCGCTGCACGCCGCCACGCAAGCCGAACGCGCGTCCCTCGTGCCGGCGGCCAAGAAGTGGCCTCTCGATGAACTGATGACCGCGTGCCGCACTTACAGCGAAGCTACGGGTCGCCGCATCTTCTACGAGTGGACGCTCATCGAGGGAAAAAATGATTCCGTCGAGCACGCCCGCTCGGTCGGCGAGCTGCTCCGCGGTCTGCCCGCGCAAGTAAACCTCATCCCGCTCAATCCCACGTCCGGCTACGCCGGCGCGCCGACGCACAACGAGGCAGCGAAGCGTTTCCAGAAAATCCTCGCCGACGAGTTTAAGCTCCCGAGCACCGTGCGTCAGCGTCGCGGCATCGACATCGCCGCCGGCTGCGGCCAACTCGCGGTGGCGGAAGCGGCGGGCTGAGTTTCCCAAAAGAAAAGGCGCCGAGTAGTCGGCGCCTTGCATGGAACAGTCGTAGCGGAGTTCTCCCCACTTACGGCAGATCGGTGTAGCCCATCAGGTAGCGGTCGCACTCGCGGGCAGCGCCCCGGCCTTCGTTGATGGCCCAGACGATCAGGCTCTGGCCGCGGCGGCAGTCGCCGGCGGCGAAGACACCCTTGATATTCGTCGTATATTTTTCGTGCTCGGCTTTCACGTTCGAGCGCGGGTCGGTCTCGAGGTTGATCTCCTTGAGGAGGGCCTGTTCGGGTCCGAGGAAACCCATCGCGAGCAGCACGAGCTGCGCCGGACGGGTCTTCTCCGTGCCGGGTTGCTCCTGCGGGATGAACTGACCCTTGTCGTTTTTCTCCCACTTGATTTCGACGGTCACGAGTTCCTTCAGGTTGCCCTGCGCATCGCCGACGAATTTTTTCACCGTCGTGAGGTAGACGCGTGGATCGGCGCCGAATTTGGCGGCAGCCTCCTCCTGACCGTAGTCCATCTTGTAGGTCTTCGGCCATTCGGGCCAGGGATTGTCGGCAGCGCGCTCCAACGGCGGCTTCGGGAGAATTTCAATCTGCACGAGGCTCTTACAGCCGTGGCGCATCGAGGTGCCGACGCAGTCGGTGCCGGTATCGCCGCCACCGATGACAACGACATCTTTGCCCTTGGCGTGGATCGGGCAGTGCTCGGCGCCGCCGTTGAGGACGGCCTTGGTATTCGCGGTGAGAAACTCCATCGCGAAGTGCACCCCCTTGAGGTTGCGCCCCTCGATCGGAAGATCGCGGG
>JBDSGI010000369.1:0-2534 GCA_039919035.1 Opitutaceae bacterium | reverse complement strand
CTTGCCATCAGTCGAGGCACCGGAGTGGCAGCAGATACCCGGCTACACCCTGGTCGCGCTGGGGTGCAGCCTGATCCTTGTGGGAATCCTGGACGACAATTGCGTCTCTCGCGCGCTATCCGCCGGACCCCTGCGCTACCTTGGTAAAATCTCGTTCGGCATCTACGTGTATCATGTCTTGTGCCTCGCGGCGGGGAAGAAAATCGCCGGCGCGTTCGCCGCCGGCAGTTGGTGGGTAGCGACGCTCGCCTCCGCAGCGCTGACGGTCGCGGTCGCCGCGCTATCTTATCAGTTCTTCGAGAAACGCTTCCTCGTGATCAAGGAACGATTCGCCGTGGTGAAGTCGCGCCCGAGCTGAGATTCGGACGCTGCGCCCTCGGCCGGCCTAGCGCCGGTGTCGACGGAGGAAATCTCCGCGTTCCCGCCCTGCCGCGCCTCCGTGATTGTATTTTCCCCGGAGAAACTTACCGCCGCACTCCCCGATGCAGCCGGCTGACCGGCTTCACGGCGGCGGCGGCGGTTTCCGCCAGGGCTTTCTCGTCGAACAGCGCGGAGTAGATATAAGGGAAGCCTTCGATTTTTTTCCGCTCCACGCCCACGCCCATGTAGCGCTCGATCGAGCGGGCGTCGCGGACGTCCTCTTCGGTCACGAGGGTGAAGGCGTCGCCCGTGTTCTGCGCGCGGCCGGTGCGGCCGATGCGGTGGACGTAGTCCTCGGCGTTTTCCGGCACGTCGTAATTGATCACGTGGGAGACGCCGGCGATATCGAGGCCGCGGGCCGCAATATCGGTCGCGACAAGCACCTCGTATTTGCCACTCTTGAAGCCCTGCAGCGCCTCGATGCGCTCGCGCTGGTTGCGGTCGGAGTGCATGACCCCGACGGTGTGGCCCTTGCTCTCCAAGCGGTGCGCGATGCGATCCGCGCCCATGCGGGTGCGCGAAAAGATCAATACGCTCTTAAAATCAGTCTGCTCCAGCAGCAGTTGCAGCAAATCGAATTTCTGCGAGGCGACGACGGGATAGAACGCGTGGGTGACCGTCTCCGCCGGCGAACGCTGGCGGCCAATCTCAACTTTCAGCGGATCGCGCAGCGCCCAACCGGCGAGCTGCTCCAGCTCCGGCGGCAGCGTGGCGGTGAAAAAGAGGGTCTGCCGATCCTTCCGGCATTTCTGCACGATGCGCTTCACGTCGGGCAGAAAGCCCATGTCCAGCATGCGGTCGACTTCGTCGAGCACGAGGATGTCGATGTCATTGAGCGAACAGTTGCCGCGCTCCAGATGGTCGAGCAACCGGCCCGGCGTCGCCGCGAGGATATCCATCCCGCGACGGAGATCGTCCTCCTGTTTCCCGTAGCCGACGCCGCCGTAAACAATCGTCACGCGGAGGTCGGTAAACTTGGCAAACTTCTGAAACGCCTCCTCAACCTGAAGCGCGAGTTCGCGCGTCGGCTCGAGAATGAGGCAGCGCAGTTTTCCGTGGGTGCCGAGGCGCTGAATGATGGGCAGCGCGAAGGCGGCCGTCTTACCCGTCCCCGTCTGGGCGGAACCGATGACATCGCCGCCCTTAAGCACGACCGGAATGGCTTGTGCCTGAATCGGGGTAGGCGCGAGGTAGCCCATCTCCTGCACGCCGAAAGCCAGTGCGTCGCTGAGACCGAGTGCCGTGAACGGCGTGTCCATCTTCGGCACGTCCACCGGGATCGCAGGCTTGATGTCCGCCGTGCGCGGGTGGTCAAAAGTCTTGTCGATCGTCGGGCGTTCGCGCTCGCCGCGCGGGCCGCCGCGACCAGCGCCACCGCCGCCCGAACGCGAGTTCAGGCCGCGGCCACCACGACCTCCGCCGCCCGCGCCACGACCATCGCGTTCACCGCGGGGTCCGCGGTCATCGCGTGGCTGGTAATCGCGCGGGTCGCGCGGCTGGTGCTCGCGACGCGGCTCGCGGGGGTCGTGAGGTTGGCTGTGGGATCTGGCCCCGCCCTGCGCGCGCGGCGCATGATCGGCGCCGCGTCCGCGATCGGAGCGGCCCCGGCCGGAATGCGGCTCGCCGTGGGATTTGGCGTGGGAACCGGAAGTGGGTTTGGAAGCCGGCGCGGCCGGTTTCGCTGCACGCGAAGGCGCGAGCTTGTCGCGCAACTTCGCAAATATTTTCTTCAACATGACAATGGAGGCCCAGAGCGTCTGCGAATCACGGGGCTTTGCAACCTTCATATGCCGTCGTGCAATCCGACGAGGCGGCGCACCCAATCGCAGGATTTTCTTTTCGGCCGATCCATGTATGTCGGTGGGTTAACTGATGCCGCAACCCGCCCACGCCCACCTTGCCGCCACGCTGCAGCTGACGACTATCCAGCTAAGGGTCGCCGATTTGGACCGGAGCCTCGCCTTCTATACAAATCAACTCGGCTTCGTTGCCGGACACCGCACGGCGGACATCGCCGAACTGACGACCGCCGCCCGGGTGCCGCCGCTTCTGACTCTTACCGTCGGCCGCGGCGCCCCCGCGCCGCCACGCGACGCCGCCGGGCTGTTTCACGC
>JBDSGI010000368.1:0-7538 GCA_039919035.1 Opitutaceae bacterium | reverse complement strand
CCCGCCCTCATTCGCATCGAGACGAAGGCCGGCCACGGCGCGGGCAAACCAACGTCGAAGGTCATCGAGGAGGCGGCCGACAAACTCGCGTTCGCGGCTTTCTTTGTGGGCATGAAGGGACCGTAAGCGAACGGGACCTCTCGGATCGCCTCTGCGTCTGACCCACTCCAGTCGCACCGCCGCCCTGATTATTTCGTCGTTCTCACAGCCAGCGCCGCCGCTTCCTCGCGCTCGATTTCCTGCACCGCCTTGGGCGTCAGCCGACTCGTGAATTTCTCCATGTAGAGATAAAACACCGGCGTGATGTAAAGCGTCAGGAGCTGCGAGACGAGCAGGCCGCCCACGACGGCGAGGCCGAGCGTGCGGCGCGCATCCGCGCCCGCGCCCCAGCCGAGCGCGATGGGCAGCGTGCCGGCGAGCGCCGCCAGCGTGGTCATCATGATGGGGCGAAAACGCACGACGCACGCCTCGAAAATAGCCTCATCGGCGGTCTTGCCGTGGTTACGCCGGGCATCCAAGGCGAAGTCGATCATCATGATCGCGTTTTTCTTCACGATGCCGATGAGCATGATGAGGCCCACGTAGCCATACATGTTTAGCTCCTGCTTGAAGAGCAGCAGCGTGACGAGCGCGCCGAAGGTGGCCGCCGGCAGACCGGAAAGAATGGTGATGGGATGGACGAAATCCTCGTAGAGGACGCCGAGCACCAGGTAGATGACGAGCACGGCGACGAGCAGCATCCAACCCAAGCCTTGCAGCGAACTGGTGAACGCGGCGGCCGTGCCTTGAAACGTGCCCACCATCGTCGCCGGTAGGATCTCCCGCGCGATGCGCTCAATCTCGCCGGTGGCCTGACTGAGCGCCATGTCCGGCGCGAGGTTGAAACTAATCGTCACGGCCGGCACCTGGCCCATGTGCGCGACCGTGAGCGGGCCGACGGACGGGCGAAGTTTGGCCACACTTTCCAGCGGAATGAGCCGGCCCTCGCGGTTGCGCAGAAACAGCAGCGAGAGAGAGGCGGGATCGCGGAGATATTTCGCGGCGAGCTCGAGGATGACCGCGTATTGATTGGTCGACGTGTAGATGGTCGAGACCTGCCGCGCGCCGAACGCACTGTAGAGCGTGTCCTCGACCTGCTGGGCATTGAGCCCGAGCGCCGACGCCTTGTCGCGATCGATGTCGATGATGAGCTGCGGGCTCGTGATTTGGAGGTCAGAGTTGACGTCGATGACGCCGGGGATGTCGCGCACGCGCTCCACCATGAGGGGCGTGACGCGGTAAAGTTCCTGCAGGTCAGTGCCGCCCGAGAGGGTGTATTGGTAAACCGAGGTGGAGCCGCGGGAGCCAATGCGAATGCTCGGAGGCACGCTGGGAAACACCTTCACCCCGGGGATCCCAGCGGTGGCGCCGCGAAGCATCTGGGCAATTTCGTTGGCATGCGGCCGCTCACTCTCGATGAGGCCGACATACATGCGGCCGGTGTTGCCAGAGCCGCCGCCGCTGCGACCAAACGAGCCGAGAAACGCGGAGACGTCCCTGACGTAGGGGTTGCGTTTGACGGCGGACATGACGGCGCGCTGGTAGCCGATCATGGCCTCGAACGAGGAGTCCTGCGCCGCCTCCAGTTGCACCTGAATGCGGCCGGTGTCCTCCGTCGGAATAAATCCCTTGGGCACGATCGAAATCAGCCAGAGGGTGAGGCCGACCATCGCGAAGGCGACGAACAGTGTGATCTGGCGCCATCGGAGGGAAACCCGGAGGGTGCGCTCGTAAAGGCCGACGCTCGACTGAAACATTTTCTCGGTGACGCGATAGAACCTGCCGTGCCTGGCCCCGTGGTCGATGGGCTTGAGAAACCGGCTGCACAGCATCGGCGTGAGGGTGAGCGAGACGAACCCGGAAACGAGAATCGCCGCGCTAATCGTGATGGCGAACTCATGGAGCAACCGGCCCAGCACGCCGCCCATGAAGAGCACGGGGATAAAAACCGCGACGAGCGAGATCGTCATCGAGATGATGGTGAAACCGATTTCGCGGGAGCCGCGGAGCGAGGCGGCCATCACGCTTTCCCCCTTTTCGATGTGACGGACGATGTTTTCCAACATCACGATCGCATCATCGACAACGAACCCGACCGAAAGCGTCAGCGCGAGCAGAGAGATATTGTCGATGCTGAAGCCGAAGAAATACATCACCGCAAACGTGCCGATGACCGCGATGGGCATCGCGATGCTCGGGATGACGGTGGCGGAGAGGGAGCGGAGGAACAGGAAGATCACCAGCACCACCAGCACGATGGCGAGCACGAGGGTAAATTTCACGTCATGCACTGAGTCGCGAATCGCAATCGAGCGATCAACGAAGGCGTTCATTTCGATCGTGGCGGGCAGTTGCGCGCGCAGCGAAGGCAGCAAGTCTTTCACGCCATCCACGACCTTGATTGTGTTCGTGCCGGGCTGGCGCTGAATCGAGAGGATGATCGCGCGAGTTTCCTTGGTGCCGGCGCTAAACTCCGGGTCCTCGACCCCGTCGATGAACCGGCGGTCGAACCAACTGAAGGATTTTTCGTTTTCGACGCTGTCGACGACTTCGGCGACATCGCCGAGGCGAACGGCGGCGCCATTGCGGTAGCTGACGATGACTTTGCGGAAGCCGTCGGCGTTCTTCAGTTGGCCGGTGGCGAGCAGAGTGGTGGACTTCGACGCGCCATCGAGCGTCCCAGCGGGCAGGTTGACGTTGTTCGTGTCGAGCGAGGTGCGGACCTCATCGATGCCGATGCCGCGGGCGGCGAGCGCACGCGGATCGAGGCGGACGCGCACGGCATATTTCTGCGCGCCGAAGACGTTGACCTGGGAAACGCCATCGACCGTCGAGATCCGCTGCGCCATCACGGTCTCGGCGTATTCATTGACCTCGGAGAGCGCGAGGGTCTTGGACGATAGCCCGAGGAGCAAAATCGAATCGTCATTGGGATTGGATTTCCGAAACGAAGGCGGGTTGGGCATGTCGCGCGGCAGGCGGCGCTGCACGGCGGCGATGGCGGACTGAACGTCTTGGGCGGCGCCGTCGATGTTCCGGTCAAGGGTGAATTGGATGGTGATCGATGTGCTGCCGAGGGCGCTTGTCGAAGTCATCGAGTCGATGCCCGCGATGCTGGAGAGCTGCTGCTCCAGCGGCGTGGCCACCGAGGCGGCCATGGTCTCCGGGCTCGCTCCGGGGAGATTGGCCGAAATGGAGATGGTCGGGAAATCCACGTTGGGCAGGTCGCTGACCGGGAGGCGCTCGTAGGCCATCCAGCCGAAGAGGGTGATTGCGGCGGTGACGAGAGTCGTCATCACCGGCCGACGGATAAATTGCTCGGGGATGTTCATGATGCCTTTTTCCCCTTTTCCTGCTTCTTGCCCTTGCCGTCGCCTTTGGCCGCTTTCGGCGCGGCGCCGGCGGGCTCCTTGATTTCGACCGGCTTGTTCGGAATCACGCGCAGCTGCCCGTCGATTACGATGGTTTCGCCGTCCGTCACGCCCTTGGTGATTACGGCGAGACCTTCGTAGGTGCGCTCAATTGTCACGGGTCGCAGCTCGGCGGTTTTGTCGGCGCGGACGACATAAATGTGTTGGCCCGCCTGCGAGGTCTGAATCGCGCTGGCGGGAACGGTGAGGACTTCGGGCGAGGCGAGAGTGAGAGTGACGGTGGCAAACTGCGCGGGCCAGAGGCGGTGGGTCGAGTTCGGGAAAGTGCCCTTGAGTTTTAGCGTGCCGGTGGCGGCATCGACCGTGTTGTCCATGAACGTGAGTTCGCCCTCCTCGGGCTGTTCGTCGGGCCCCGGCGGCACGACCATGACTTTGAGCATGCCGGAGGCGCGGTAGCGCGTGAGGACCGAGAGGTATTGCTGCGGGACGTTAAACGTCACGTAGATCGGGCTGAGCTGGTTGATGGTGACGAGCGGCGCGCCGGCTTCATTGGCGCGAATCAAGTCTCCCTCGCGGATGTTCAGGTTGCCGGTGCGCCCAGCCAGAGGCGCGCGAATCGAGCAGTATTCGAGGTTGAGCTTGGCGGTCGCGATGCGGGACTCGTTCCCGAGGACTTCCGCCTCAAGGCTGCGGGCGGTGTCGGAGATTTTTTCGAATTGCTCCTTCGAGACCATTTGGTCCGCGGTGAGCGACTTGTAGCGCGCGACCTGGGCCCGCGCCGTCTCCAGTTGGAGTTTGGCCTTCGCCAGGTCCGCCTCGGTGGTCCGCAGCGCGTTTTGGAACGGCCGCGGATCGATCTCGAACAACAGGTCACCTTGCGCGACCTCCTGGCCCTCTTTGATCGCGATCTTGAAAAGGCTGCCGGTGACCTGCGCCCGCACGGCGGTGGCTCGGATCGGCTCGACCGCGCCGATGGCCTCGATCACCAGCGGGACGACTTTGCGCTGGGCCGTGCCGACGTAAACCGGCGCGGCCCCGCCGCCCTTGCTCTTGCCGGCAGGCGTGGCGGCTTTTTCCCCGCAGCCGGCCAGCCCAAGGGCGAGACCGATGAGAACCAAGCGAAGAGAAGCCGGCGGCAGAGGTAGATGCGAAATCATGGGAGAAAACGGACGGGAATCACCGCCCCAATGGGTAAGGCGACGATTTGGGCGACGTGAGCGGTGTATGTCAAAGTCTTGGGGCAAGACGCAGCAACCCGGAAAAAGCATTTGCGGGCGGTTAAATTTGGCGATGCCGGCCAATCCGTCTTAAGCAACCTTTTCCTTGCTAGGCTGGCGTGCTGAGATTTCCCTTGGAGGAATTTTCCCGATGAAAGTCCTCGTTGCCGACAAGATCTCACCCAAAGGAGTCGCCTACCTGCGCCAGCAGCCGGGCATTGAAGTCATTGAGGCCTACGGCTCCTCGCCGGAGAAGGTCCTGGAATTGGTGAAGGACGTTCACGCCATCGCTGTCCGGTCAGAAACGAAGATCACGGCGGAGGTCTTCAAGGCCGCGCCGCTGCTCAAGGTCGTGGGTCGCGCCGGCGTCGGTGTGGACAACGTCGATGTCGAGGCGGCCACCAACCACGGCGTCGTCGTGATGAACACGCCGGCCGGCAACACCATCGCCACCGCCGAGCTGACCTTTACCCACATCCTCTGTGGCGCGCGCCCCGTGCCACAGGCCGCCGCGTCGATGAAAAAGGGCGAGTGGGACCGGAAGAGTTTTTCGGGCATCGAGCTTTTCAAGAAAACGCTCGGCATCGTCGGGCTCGGCCGCATCGGCGGCGAAGTTGCGAAGCGCGCCCAGGCTTTCGGCATGCGCGTGCTCGCCTACGATCCCTATCTGGCGCCGAGCCGCGCCAAGGCAATGCAGGTCGAGGGCGTCTCACTCGACGAGCTCCTCAAACAGGCGGACTACATCACGGTCCACATGCCGATGACCGACGACACGCACTATATGATCGACGAGGCCGCGTTTGAGAAGTGCAAGAAGGGCGTCCGAATCTTCAATTGCGCGCGCGGTGGCATCATCAAGGAAAGCGCGCTCATTGCCGCGCTCAAGAGCGGCAAGGTCGCCGCCGCCGGGCTCGACGTGTTTGAGGACGAGCCACTCGCGAAGGAGAGCGAGTTGCGCTCACTCCCCGGGGTCACTCTCACGCCCCATCTCGGCGCCTCGACCGCCGAGGCGCAGGAATCCGTCGGCATCGAAATCGCCGAGCAGATCGCCGACGTGCTCAACCGCGGCGTGATCCGCAACGCCGTCAACGTCCCCTCCATCGACGCCGCGGCGCTCAAGATCCTCGGGCCCTATCTCGATCTCGGCGCGAAACTCGGCACCCTCGTCCAGCAGATCGCGCCCGCGCAAATTGCGCAGCTTCGCATCACGTATTTTGGCAAGCTCGTTGACCTCGATGCCAACGCTGTCACGCGTTCCATCGAGCGCGGGTTTCTCCGCCGCATCAGCGGCGAGGAAGTGAACTTCGTGAACGCGCCCGTCCTCATCGAGCGCCTCGGCATCCGCGCCGAGGTCGTGAAATCGACCGACGACTCCGGCTACAGCGAACTCATCTCGGTCGAAGCCATCGCGCCCGACGGCAAGATCTATTCCGCCGCCGGCACGCTCATCGGCAAAGGCAACCAGCCGCGCATCGTGAGCATCAACAGCCGCGAGGTCGAAGTGCTCGCCGACGGCAAGCTGCTCGTCCTCGAAAATGACGACCAACCCGGCATGGTCGGCGCCATCGGCACGCTCCTCGGCAAGGACAAGGTCAATATTGCCGACATGTCGCTCTCCCGTCTCACGCCCGGCGGCACCGCCTACATGGTCGTGCGCGTCGACACCGAGCCGAGTGAGTCCGCCCGCAAAGAAATCAAGGGCCACGCCGCGATCAAGATGGCGAAGTTTGTGCAGCTATGAACGCGCGTGAATGGCGTAGCGTGGGCAACCTGCCCGCGTTTTTCGGTAAACCAACACGGGCAGGCTGCCCGTGCTACGGCTTGCCGAGGGCAGAAATCTAAACGGTTGATCGCGCCGTGCTCGTCCCGCTCCTCATCGCCGCCGTCGTCGGATACCTGCTCGGCTCGCTGCCGTTTGGTTATCTTGTCGCGCGGGCGAAAGGCGTGAACATCTTTGAGGTCGGCAGTAAAAGCCCCGGTGCGACCAATGTCCGACGCGTCCTCGGCAGCGGGCCGGGAAATTTGGTATTGTTTTTGGACGCGCTGAAGGGAGCGGTGGCGGTCGGCTGGGTGCAGCTGTTCTGTTTTTTTGTGATGGAGAAAAATGTCCGCGTTGGCGCGGGTGATTTCACTCCGAGCGATGAACGTTTTGCGCTGTATCTTAGCCTCTCCGGCCTTGTCGCCGCCATCCTCGGCCACGCCTTCTCCTGCTTCACCAAATTCCGCGGCGGAAAAAGCGTAGCCACCGGCGCGGGCGGTTTCGCGGTCCTTTTTCCAATGGGCATGGCAATCACGTTCGGGGTCTGGCTCACGACGCTCGCGCTCACCCGCTACGTCTCGCTCTCATCGATCCTGGGTGCCGCTGCCCTGCCCATCGCCGCCGTGATTCTGAAACAATCGACGCTCCTCGTCAGCGTCTCCGCCGTCATCAGCCTTTTCGTTATTCTCCGCCACCGCACCAACATCTCGCGGCTCCTTGCCGGCACGGAGTCGAAGGTCGGCCGAAAGGCACCGGCCGCCCCCGCATCCCCTTCATGAGCGAACGTCTCACTCTCAACATCGGCCTCTGCGGCTTCGGCACCGTCGGGCAAGGGGTTTGGAAACATCTCTCCGCGCACCGCGCCGATCTTGAGGCCCGCCTCGGTGTCACGCTCAACCTCGCCCGCGCCTCCGTTCGCGACTTGAAGAAAAAGCGCGACGTCAAGGTCCGCGCTCGCGCCCTCACCACCGACCCGCTCGCCATCGCGCGTGATCCTTCGATTCATATCGTGTGCGAGCTGATGGGCGGCACCACGCTCGCGCGCGAGGTCACGCTCGCGGCGCTCAAGCGCGGGGCGGTCGTCGTCTCCGCCAACAAAGCCCTCATCTGCGAGCACGGCCCCGAGATCATCGCGACCGCGCAGCGGCACGG
>JBDSGI010000367.1:0-14687 GCA_039919035.1 Opitutaceae bacterium | reverse complement strand
CCGCCGCGGCGGCGAGCGCGGCCTTCTCGGTTTCGAGCTGGCGGATGCGGGTCTCGAACTCGCGCGTGACGGTCGCGCGGTCGCGCAAGGTCGCGAGTTCCTGCGCGCTGGTGGCAGCGCGGAGTTTCCCGACTTCCTCGGCTCGGGCCACGGCGACCTGTTCAGAGGCCGCGAGGGCGATTTCTGCCTTCGATTTGGCATCGGTGTTGGCGGCGAGTTGCTCGCGGGCGGTGGCGAGCTGTGCCGCGGCCTTGCCGTTTTCCATCCGGGCAGCTGCCGCCTCGGCGCGGGCGGTGGCCAGCTCGGAGGATTGGCGCGCGAGATTTGCCTGAGTTTCGCGGATCGTTTTCTGCGCGACGGTGACATCGGCGGTGGCGCTGGCGTGCTGCGTGAGCTGGGTTTTGAGTTGCTCCACCTCCTTCCAGGCGGCGGTGAGTTCGTTTGCGAGCTGGGTTTTGTCCTTGAGGGCGGCGTTGAGCTGCTCTTGGAGGGCGGGATCGCCGCTGGGCACGGCGATGATGGGTGCGCCGGCGGCGGCGGGAATACCAATGACGGGCGCCGGCGCGCCCCGCAACGCGGGGTTGGACGAGCGCGCTGCGTCCACGCGCCGGCGCACCTCGGTCACCTGTGGCGGGCTCAGCGTCTCAAGCACGGTTTCCAGTGTTTTGTCGCTGACGCCGCTTTCGGCAGCGAGGGTGAGCCAGACAAACCCATCGATCCGTTCCGCCGGCGTGGTCGCGCTGCGGGTGAGCGCAAGGCCGAGGTTATACTGCGCGGACGGATCGCCGCGTTCCGCCTTGGCGCGGAGCGCCCCGAGATCAGCGGGAGGCTCGCCGGCGAGTAGGACGGAAGAAAACAGGACGAGGGCGACGCCGAGGCAAAAGAATCGGGCGGGCGGTTTCATGCGGCCAGTTCAAGCGCGGCGGCGCAATCTCGCGACGACAAAATGCGCGCGCGGATCACGCGCGTTCATTTGTGACGCGGGCTTTACCTGCGCCCTCGGGTCCGCACAGTCATGCCATCCCCGCTACTTTTATGAAAATCCCCGCTCGTCTTCACCTGCTCGCTGGCCTCGCGGTTTACGCTCTCCTGCTGGCCGCACCGCTCCGTGCGGCGGAACTCTTCGACGGCAAAACCCTCGCGGGTTGGGAAGGCGATCTCAAGTGGTGGCGCGTGCAGGACGGCGCGCTCACCGGCGGCTCGGTGACGGAGAAGGTCCCGCGTAATTTTTTCCTCGCGACGACGCGGTCGTTTCAAAACTTCGAGCTGCGGCTGAAACTGAAACTCACCGGCGATCCCAAAACCGGCATGATCAATAGCGGCGTGCAGATCCGCAGCCTCCGCGTGCCGAATGACACCGAGATGAGCGGCTATCAAGTGGACGCCGGCGACAAGTGGTGGGGTAAACTTTACGATGAATCACGCCGCCGCAAAGTGATCGCCGAGCCGCTCGACGACGCAGCCGTCACCGCCGCGATCCGCGCCGGTGATTGGAACGACTACCGCATCCTCGCCGAGGGTCCGCGCCTCCGCTCCTGGATCAACGGCGTCGCCGCGCTCGACTATACCGAGACCGATCCCACCGTCGCGCTCGACGGCAAGATTGCCATCCAGATTCACAGCGGCGGCATCGCCCTCGTCCAAGCCAAGGACATCACCCTCGAAGACCTCCCGCCCACCCCCGGCGCGCCGACGTGGGATAAGGTCGGCCATCCGAAGCCCCGCGAACCCGGAGCGGGGAAAAAAAATCCCGCGCCGAAAAAAGCAGCGGAGAGCAAGCCAAACCCTAAGGTCGCGACCGCCGCCAATACCGCGGGCGGCGGTCGCGATATCAGCTATAATGCGGTCAATTCCGATGCGCTCTCTCCCGAGGACGAACGCCTCTCATTTCAACTCCCGCCCGGCTTCGAGGCCGAGCTCGTTGTCGGGGAAACTCCGGGCTTCGGAAAATTCGTTGGCCTCGCTTGGGATGCGCGGATGCGGCTGTGGTCGATGACCGCGCTCGAATATCCCGTGGACGGTAACGAGCAGAAAGCCGAGTCGGACGCGCTCTTCGCCGCCGGCGGTCGCGACAAGGTCGTCGTATTCGATTCCCCTTACGCCGCGCCCGCTCCTGGCCGCGCCGCCGTCACCACGTCCCCGCGCGTCTTCGCCGATGGGCTCGTGATGCCGCTCGGCATTCAACCCTACAAAGATGGCGTCTTCGTCCAATACGGCGCCGACATCCGCTTCTACCGCGATACGAATGCCGACGGCCGGGCCGACCGCCACGAGGTGATCCTCACGGGTTTCGGCACGCAGGATTCGCACCTGTTTCCCCACCAGTTTCTCCGCCAGCCTGGCGGCCAGCTCTTCGTCGCGCAGGGGCTTTTCAACTACTCCAAAGTCCGCCGCCCGGACGGCCGCGCCTTCGCCGACGGCAGCACTGAGGTCGCTTTCAACCAGTGCAAGCTCGGCACCTTCGCGCTCGATGGCTCCCGCTTCGAGGCGCTCACCGCCGGCCCCAACAACATCTGGGGCCTCGTCACGTCCCGCGAAGGCGAGACGTTCTTCCAAGAGGCCAACGACATCGGCTACCCCGTTATCCCCTACGAGCCCGGCGTGTGGGTGGCCACCGGTTCGAAAGACCGCCTCCGCCCCTACCAACCCCTCATGCCGCCCCCGCTACCCCCTGCGCAGATGGGCGGAACCGGACTCAGCGGCCTCGCGCTCGCCGAAGACCGCGACGGGCTCTTCCGCCGTTTCGGCGCCCCCGATGCCGATGCCGGCGCGAAAATATTTTTCCTCGCGAACCCGATTACGAACACGATCAACGCGGTCAAGGCTACGCCCGATTCCGGCCACTACCGTTTCGAGAAACTCCCCGACTTCCTCACCACGGCCGACAAATGGTTCCGCCCCGTCGCGATCCACTTCGGTCCCGATGGCGCGCTCTACATTGTCGATTGGTATAACAAAATCATTTCTCACAACGAGGTTCCGCGCGCCCATCCCGACCGCGACAAATCCCGCGGCCGCATCTGGCGCATCCGCCATCGCGAGCAACCCCGCGTTACGCCGTCCGATCTCACGCAGCTCGACGACCGCGCCTTACTCGCGAAGCTGGGCGAAGCCAACGCACTCGTATCGCGCCTTGCTTGGTTGGAAATCGTGGATCGTAAAGCCACCGCGCTTGCGCCCGACTTGGAGAAAATCGTCTCTGACCCCACTGCTTCCATTGATCGTCGTCTCGCCGCGCTCTGGGCGCTGGAGAGTCTGCAGCCGGTTCCGACGGCGCTCCTGCAAAAACTCGTTGCCGATCCCGCGACTACCTTGCGCCACGAAGCCGCGCGACTCGCAGCCGCTCACTCAAGGCCGGAAGGAGAATTCGTTGCGCTGGCTACTCCGCTGATCGCGGATCCATCGCCTTCGGTTCGTGCCTCGATCGGTGATGTGCTGCGTCGGGTGCCTCACGCTGGCCCGCGCGTAATGTCGTTGGCTGCCGGGCTGGGGCAAGCGTCGCTTACCAAGGGCGGAGACTTCGAACGCTATGAACGGGAGTTTGAGCGCTATCTCGCGCGCTGGGCGATGGAGCTCAACCCCGCTGCGACCGCGGCGATGCTCGCATCACCCGAGGGTCGGGCACTGCCGTTGGAGGGCCGGTTGCTGGCCACGCTTTCCCTCGGCGACAAGCCCGCCGCGCTCGGTCTCGCGGAGCTCGCACCCCAACTTAACCGTCCCTTGAGTGACGAAGAAGTTCGCACCCTCGCCGCCCAGTTCGCTGAACCGGCCGCGCGCGGGGCGCTCAGTTCTGCGCTAGGCTTGCCGGCCTCTCGTTCCTCGGTGCTGCGGGCGCTGCTCGGCTTGCGACTCAGCCTCGATGTGACGCCGTTAACATCGGCGCTCACGGCGGCGGCCAAAGTGCTCATCGCGGATTCGAATTCTGTGGACGTGATTTTAGGCGCTCAGGTGGCAGGCGCCTTCAAGCTCAGCGCGACCGAACCTGAACTCACCGCGGCACTCGCACGGCAGCCTAGCACCGGCGCGACGCCGGTGGTCATCGCGCTCCTGCGCGCGCTCCGCGAAAATAGCGCCGGTCCGGTCATGAGCTTTGAGCGACGTGCACGAGAGTCGCGGGATAACACCATTCGCGATGAAGCGTTGGCTGCGCTCGCCGCGCTGCGCACCCCGGATTCCACCCATAGCCTCCTGCGGATGCTGCCCGCCCTCACGCCCGCGCAACGCGGTCACGCGCTGGAGCGGCTCGCCGTATATCCGGTCGGCGCCGATGCGGTCGCAGCGGCTTTGCGCGCGGGCGACCTGGCCAAAGCGGATCTCGGCGTGAGCGCGGCGGAAAAGCTTCATTTGCTACTGCCGGGTGATGCGATCGTGTCTGAGATTTGGGCCAGGCTCGGCGGCGACGCGCAGCGGGCGCTGCGCTTGCCGGGCGGTCCCAATAACTACGCGGATTCGCAGATTTCGTTGGCGGGTCCCTTCACGATCGAGTGTTGGGCGAAACTCGATCCGCAGATCGATTATCAAGACGGACTGCTCGGAGGGTCGGGGCAGCTCGATCTCAATTTCTATAGCGGGCAACTGCTCTTATGGCTCAGCGAGGCCAACAACATGGTGATGGCGAAAAAGAAGACACTCCCCGACGTGTGGACGCACTATGCGATCACGCGGGATCGCGCGGGATTTTTCCGGATCTATTTTAATGGCGAACTTGAGGCCACGAGTGCGACCACGAGTCAGACCGTGTTTACGAACCTGAACGTGGGTCGCAGTCGGTTGAATCCCTCGATCGGCACCACCGCTGGCTGGCTGGCGGAGTATCGCGTTTGGAATGTCGCGCGCTCCTCAGAAGAGATTCGCAGCCACTTTGATCGCAGCTTTGCAGGCACGTTGCCCGCGGCGCGGCCAGCCGGGCTGGTGGAAATCTTTGCCGGAGCGAGCTGGGGCCCGCTGAAAGGCACCGCCCATGTCGAACTCACGGACGACGCACCGGTGCTGCTCACGGCGGCGCAGGCGGAGCAGCAGGAGCAGAAATTTTCGCGTTTTCGCGTGCTCGCCAACTCCCGCGGCAATCCCGAGCACGGCAAACAACTCTTCACCACCCTTTGCCTCGCCTGCCATCAGTTCGCCGGCCAAGGAGGCGCGATCGCCCCCGCGCTCGACGGCGTCGGCAACACCGGCGTCGAGGCGCTCCTCCGGCATATCCTCACCCCGAGCGCGGCGATGGAGAGCGCGTATCGGATGTTCCGGGTCGTCGGCACTGATGGCTCCGTGCGCGAGGGCTTCCTCGTCGAAGAAACCCGGGACTTTATCGTTCTCCGCGCCCCCGGCGCCGAAGACCGCCGCATCCCGCGCGGCGAGATCAAGAAATCCTCCTACCTCAACCGTTCCCTGATGCCCGAGGGCCTGCTGGAGACGATGCCCGCCGAGCACGTCAGCGATCTGTTCGCGCACCTGAAGTCGTTGCGGTAGGTGGAAAGCAGCTGAGGTAAGTTTTTCGTTGTCATTGCGAGGAGCGAAGCGACGAAGCAATCCATCTGAAATTCCTGATGGATTGCCGCGCCCGGCTTTGCCCGGCTCGCAATGACAAACTTAATTGAAGCACGCCGCGATGCGCGGTGCTTGACCGCAAGTCCCCGCTCCGCGAGACCCATGGGCGAATGAACTTCTCCCGCGCCCTCCTCGGCCTGGCTTTGGTTTTAACTGGCGCGGTCCACGCGGCCGACAAGCCGGCGGCGAGCGACGCGCCGCCCGAGCAGCCCAAAACGCGCGAGGAAGCACTGCGACAGGCGGGCGTGAAGCTTGAGGCGGGGCCGGCCACGGTAGCGCTCGGCAAAATCGCGGAGCTGAAGATTCCCGAGGGCGCTCATTTCGTCTTACCGGAGTCGCTCGACCGCTATTATCAGCTTACGCAGAACACGCGCAACGGCCGCGAGGTCGGCGTGCTGCTCGCCAAGAGCTACTCGCTTTATTTCGACTACGTGGACACCGGCTACGTGAAGGACGAGGACAAGGACAAGCTCGACGCCGACAAGTTGATGAAGGCGATGACGGAAAACGAGGAGGCCTCCAACGAGGCGCGCAAACAGCGCGGCTGGGACGAGATTAAACTGAAGGGCTGGGCCACCACGCCGCATTACGACGAACAGACGCACAATCTTAAGTGGGCGATTAATCTCACGTCGTCCCAGGACAAATTTAAGGAAGTGTTCATCAACGAAAGCATCCGGCTGCTGGGTCGCGGCGGCGTGATGAATGTCACGCTCGTCTCTGGTGCCGGCGCGGCGTTCAAGGCCGCCGAAATCGAGGCGGACAAGCTGCTCACGAAAAATTTCAACTACGTGTCCGGCCAGAACTACACCGAGTTCAAGACGGGCGACAAGGTGGCGGCCTACGGGCTCTCCGCGCTCGTGCTCGGTGGCGGCGCGGTGATGGCGGCGAAGCTCGGCTGGCTGGCCTCGCTCGGGGTGTGGTTCGGGAAAATGTGGAAAGCGATCGTCTTTGGGGTTTTGGCCCTCGGCGCCGCGATCAAGAAGCTGTTCAATAAACTCACTGGCTCGCGGCCCGATCAGCAACCGCCGGCGGCCTAAGCCCGCGCGCGGATGTCGGAGTGGATTTCAGTCATCGCGGTCTTTTGGATTCTCTGGGCGATCGACGGCGCAAAGATCGCGCCGCGCGCGATCTTCCCGGTTACGGGTGGCGGGTGGTCGCGGAGCGCAGGCGTGGTTTTCCGACGCTTGAGCCGGCCGGGCGGCTGGCCGGGAAGCTGGCGAGTGACGGCGAGCGATGTGCCGCTCGCGCTCTCGGCGGCCGGGTTATGCAACCGGCCCGTCGGCGGCACGGGTCGCCCGGCCGAAGCGCCGATGCAGGCGCAGGCTTGGCGGTGGGAAGAGATCCGCGACGCTGGGGTCGCGAAGGGCTGGCTCTTCGTGAATGGGAAACGATTTTGCCCCGACACGGGCCATGTGAGCGCACCCCAGTTGCTCGCGCTGGCGCGATTGCCGGCCGGTGACCGGGAAAAACGAATTCGGCTGGCGATGGGACGTTGGTTTCGACCGGCGCACTTGATACGTCGCGTGCGGATGCTGCGGGGTCGGACGCGATTGGTCGCGCGGCTTAATGTGATACTCTTGCTCGGTTGCCTGCTCCTCTCGGTCTTTGCCGCCGGCGTGATCACGTCGCGTTTGTCTGACGGCAGCGTGGAGCGCGTGGGGACGATTTTACCGTGGTTCTTGCTGGGGCTGGTCGGGGCGCATTTCGGGGCAGTCATCGCCGCGTGGCGAGTGGTGGGGCGGCTGAAGGCGGTCGCGCCCGAGAAGCGCCGCACGGGTCTCCTCAGCGCGTTGCTCATGCCGCCGCAGGCGATGCGGCTGCGGGCGCTGCTCGGCGAGGGATTTTTCCCGGCGCAGCACCCGCTGGCGGTGGTCGTGGCATTGGGGTCGGCGCGCGCGCGAGCCGCGTGGGCGTTCAACGTCATCGCGGACTTGCGCTGGCCGATCGGCGGGGCCGACGATTCGGAGCTGGCGCGAGAAATCACCGGCTGGTTCCGCACCGAACTCACCGAGCGCATTGCCAGCCTGCTGCGATCCGCGAATCTTGAGGCCGATTCGCTACTGGCGCTGCCGGCGGCGGACGGGCTGGGAAGTTGCAGTTATTGCCCGCGTTGTCGGGACCAGTTTGTCGGCGGGGTTTTACGTTGTCCGCACGGCGTGGAGTTGCAGACCCTGCGGCGGTAGCGGCCGGCGCCGATGATGGTGAAACCTTGCGCGGCGGCCCGTGTCGCACACCTTTACTTCGTCATGAAAACCACGCTATCGCTTTGTTTCACCCTTGTGGCGCTGGCCCCCTTGTCCGCGCAGGTCTTTCGCCCGGAGGCGGTCAACGGCGCCGTGCTCGGCGGCATTGCGGGGGCCGTAATTGGCAACAACAGCGGTGACTTGCGTCACAATGCTTGGAAGGGCGCGGCGATTGGTGCCGGCGCCGGGCTGATTTTGGGCCAAGCCGTCGGCAATGCGAACGCCTCGGCCCGCGGGCCGCGGGGTCCGGTCGCGCGCGACGGTGGTTATGTTTATCGCGACGCACCGTCTGTGCGTATCGGCGTCGGGTATGGCTACGGCGTGGGTGGCGGCTACGGTTATCGCGGCCATGATTACGGGCGGGGCGTGGGCTACGGCTATCGCGGTCGTGACTATGGCCCCAGCTACCGGGGCTATGGCTACGGTGGCTCATATTATGCGCCGTCTTTCAGCTACTATCCGGGCTACAGCGACGAATATCCCGACGACGGCACCGGCTCCTATGGTGCCAGCTCCGGAGCCTCCAACGGTCTCGTGCTCGGCGCGCTGGCCGGTGGCATCATCGGTAACAACAGCGGCGAGTTCCGCCATAACGGCTGGCACGGCGCCGCATGGGGCGCAGGCCTTGGCTGGCTGCTGGGTTCGGTCGCCGATGCCAACCGGCGCTCGGTGGTTTACCAGCGCGCCCCGGTGGTCATGCCGGCGGTCCCCGCCGTGCCTGCGCAACCGCCCGCGCAGCCCGCCACCCAACCGATCACGATTATCAACAACTACTACAATTCGCCGTCGCCCATGAGTGGCGCCAACAGCCTCTTTGGCCGTTGAATTGAATTTTTCGCCGGCCCCCGTCGTCTCCTGCTGCCTCACTTCTTCGACTGAATCCATGAACACCGTTTCCCGTCTCCTCCTCACCGCCTTCGGCGCGGGCGCCGCGCTCCTCTCCGGCTGCGCCACCAGCGCCGGCGTCCAAAATCCCTCGGGCGTGCCCGTCACCGAAATGCGCCCCGATGAACGCGGCTCCGTGGCCGGCACGGGCGTGGAGTCCACCGATCTGGTCACCGTCACCGACAAAATGGCGCGCAGCATCCTCGGCATCCCGCAGATCGCGCGTGCTGCGGCCAAACCCGTCATCGTGATCGACCCCGTCGTGAACGACACGCGTTTCCCGATCAACAAGGATTTGTTTACGGACCGCATCCGCATCGCGCTCAATCGAAACGCCATCGACCGCGTCACCTTTTTGGCCCGCGATCGCATGAAAGCCCTGGAGCGCGAGCGCGCGCTCAAGCAGACCGGGCAGGTCACCGCCAGCAGCGATCCGCACGTGGTCGAGTTTCGCGGGGCCGATTTTTTTCTGACCGGCAAACTCGGTGGCCTCACCACGCGCACTTCCCAAGGCACGAGCGACTACATCCTCTACAGCTTCCAGTTGATCGACGCCCGCACGAGCGAGATTGTATGGGAAGACTCCCACGAGATTAAGAAGCAAGGCTTGGAGGACGCCGCCTATCGCTGAGGTTGCGGCCCCGTAGCCCCGTTCCCGAACCATTGTCTGTCATTCTGAACGCACCGAAGAATCCACAGTGATTCGCGACTCGGGTTCAGGATGCGCCGATCCTGGCGGATTCTTCGCTCCATTCAGAATGACACGCAGTCGCATACTTGTCGGTTTGTCCGCCGTCGCCTTGTTCGCCGGCTGCGCATCGCTGCCTGAAGAGCCGCGGAATCGCGCCCAAGGAGATGGGATGGCCGCCGCCGACCCCCGCGAGACGGCGGTGGCGGAGCGCGACCGGGTGCTCTTCGACTACCGGCTGGGCGTCTCGGCGTTGCGCGCGGGTCGCTTCGACGAAGCCAAGGCGCGCTTCGACGACGCCATTGCGCGCATCGGCGGCATCATTACCAACGACGCCGAGGCTGAGCGGGCGCGCAGGCTTTTTTCGGCGGAGAGCGTGAAGACCTTCATCGGCGAGCCCTATGAGCGCGTGATGGCCTATTACTATCGCGGGATTCTCTACTGGCGCGATGGTGAGCGCGACAACGCCCGCGCTTGCTTTCGCTCCGGCCAGGTCATCGACAGCGATCCGCGGCCGGGGCAAGAAACTTACTCTGCCGACTACGTGCTCCTTGATTACCTCGAAGGCTTGGCGTCGGCGAAACTGCAGGCCGACGGCAGCGATGCCCTCGCGCGCGCGGAAGCCCACGCCGCCGCGAGAAAATTTTCGCTCCCGCCGCTTAATTCCGCCGCCAACGTTCTCGTCTTCGCCGAGTATGGCTATGGCCCGCGCAAGTTCGCGGCCGGTGAGTATGGCGAGCAGTTGCGTTTTCACTTGGACGATTCGCCCACGCATTCCGCCCGGCTCGTGCTCGATGGTGGACGTAAGATTGTCCCGCTCCCGATTTTCGACGACCTGGGCTTTCAGGCGACCACGCGGGGCGGCCGCGTGATGGACCACATTCTCGGCAACAAGGCCCAGTTCAAGGCGACCGCGTCTTCCGTGGGCGATGTCGCCCTTGCCGGTTCCGTCATCGCCAGCGATCAGTCGCGCCGCCGCGACCGGCGCGGGCGGGATAATGACGATGCCACCGCCGCTGCCGTCGGGCTCGGCATCATTGGCGTGATCGGCAAAGCTATTTCCGCCGCCACCGAGACCAAGGCCGATACCCGCCAATGGAGCAACTTGCCGCAGCGCCTCAGCTTTGCCGCGATTTCCCTCCCGCCGGGTGCGCACGAGGGGAAAATCGAGTTCCTCGATCGCGAGGGCAACGTGCTGGCCCAGCGCACCCAGCCGGTGGCGATTTCCGTCGCTGCCGAGGATCGCGACACCGTCGTTTTTTTAAGCGAACTTAAACCCTGACTCACAGTCTCACCCCATCACCTCACTGCCTTCGCCACCATGAACACTAAGCCCGCCTTCCTCCTCTCCGTCGCCGCCCTCGCGCTGGTTGCCGGCTGCGTGACTGAACCCGGCCCGTTTGCCCCACTCGACACCACCAAGTTCACCCTCGGCAACACCGAGCGCTTCGTGCTCCTCGACAAGCCCGCGCAGAATTCCGTCACCTGCACCGGGCTCTACGAGCGCCCGCTCGCCGACGGCCGGCTTGAGGTCGTCGCCAACGTGAAGAACCGCGAGAGTCGCCGCATCCAAGTCCAGATCAACTGCGTGTTCAAAGATGAGCAGGGCGGCCCCATCGGCGACGAGACGCCGTGGCAGACGCTGATCCTTTCTGAAAATTCCACCGAGGCCGTCCGCTTTACCGCGATGAACCCGCTCGGCCGCAAATACACCGTCAGTGTCCGCCAAGCCCGTTAACCCGCCAAAGGAGTCCGCCATGAAACGCACCGTTTTCCTGTTCTCCGCCGCGTCGCTCGTCACGCCATTCCTCCTCGCTCAGTCGCCCGACGCGCCGCCGATTCCTCCGCCCGTCATCGTGCAAAACACGCCGCGCCCGCCGCCGGTCGGCCCGCAGCTGGGCGGTCAGCCGGCCCAGCGCGTTTATGGCCCGAGCGCCGACACGCTCATCGCGCGGCAGACGGCCGAGGGCATCGTCGAGGGTTTTAAGAAGGTCTATAAAACCGACGGCGCGCCGCGTGTCGTCATTTACGTGAACCGCGCGCTCATCGACACCGCCTCCGGCCTCACGCTCACCGAGCGCACCGAGCACTACGAAAAGACCGACGCCACGCTCAAGACGACCGGCACCAACACTTACAAGGGCAAGGACGCCGCCGCCCCCGCGCTCGCCGACCAGCAGACGGTGCGCGAGATCGAGCGGCTCTTCGGCCGGGCCTTCCGCCACGGCGGCGCCCAGCTCGCCGATCAGAAAGTCGCCGCCTCGCTGCTGCCCGAGACGCCCGGCGCGCACCTCACCGGTGAAAGCGCCGCCAAGGATCGCAAGGCGCTCGCCGACATCGCTGACATCGCGATCGAAGTGCTGATTTCTAGCCGCAACCTCCAGGTGCCCGAGGTCTCCGGCGACGCGACCTACAACGTGCCCGACATCCAGGCCACCGCTATTCGCCTCAAGGACGCCGCCATCGTCGGCCAGGCCGCCGCCAGCGACATCATTGGCAAGGGCGCGGCCGCTGGCCGCGTGATGCGCCAGTTCGATGTGCAAGACATCACCGAAGCCACTGCGCTCGCGCTGATGGACGACATGATCAACGGGAAGCGCTAAGCGCCGAGTTCTGCGAAGAGCCGGGCCCGCGAACAAAGTAGGGCGGGTCTTTGACCTGCCTTGCCGTGTCGCCTGTCCCCGAGGGCGGGTTCAAGCCCCGCCCTACTTTCGATCGGGCGCTACGGTTTCCTCTCAATCGACGGTAGCACCGGCGGCGATAGCACGGGCATCGCTGGCATCGCGAGCGGCGGCAGTTCCGGCAACGCTGGCATGACCGGCTTCAAGTCTGGCACTTGCTCCCGCACGCGCTGGGGCAGTTTCGAGACGTGCGGCTGCGCGACGCCAAAATAAATCGCGACCCCGGCCACCAACACCAGCGCGAGGACGAGAAGGCGGGATTTCATTTTATGGCGTGTGGTCACGCTGCGTCGCCGCTCACCCGAGGGCGAGCGCGATCACGCCGATGGCCATCGCTCCGGCCGCCCAGAGGCGGCGGCGCCCGTCGGCTTCCTTAAAAAGGCGCGCCCCGATGAACGCTCCGATGAGAATGCTCACCTCCCGCGTGGGCGCGATGTGGGTCAGCGGCGTGAACGTGAGCGCCCACAGGACGAGGATGTAGGCGAGCGGTCCGAGGAGCCCCACCGCGAAACAGGCGGGCTTGTGGTCGTGCCAGACGGTCGCCAATTCGGCGCGGCGGCGCAGGACGAGCGGCGCGAAGAGCGCGGTGCGTGCGACATTGCCACCCCAGTCCAACAGCAACGGCGGCACCATGGCTAGGGTCACACCCTGCTGATCGACGACCGTGTAGGCGGCGATAAAAACTCCGCAGCCCGTGCCATATGCGACCGCCTTGCCGTTGGGATGGCCCTGCCAGAGGCGCGTGCCACCGGTCAGAAAGAAAATGCTGCCGATAACCAGCGCTCCTCCGGCGAGCGCGAGCGGAGTCGGTCGCTCGCCGAGAAACACGATCGCGCACAAGGATGAGATCAACGGGCCGGTGCCGCGGGCCAGCGGGTAAACGAGGGTGAAGTCTCCGGCGCGATACGCGCGTTGCAAGAAGACGGAGTAGCCGCAGTGGAGCACGCCGCTCACCACGATGAAAATGGCGCCAGTGCCGGTGATGGCGTCCGGGTGCTGCCACCAGTAAACCACGGCGGGCGGAGTCCAGATGGCCAGTGAAACGACGCCCGCGATCCAAACGAACGGGAGCCCGCCGCCCGCGCGCTTCGCGTAAAGATTCCACGTCGCGTGCAGCACCGCCGCGACCAGCACGAGCCCGAGGGCCAAAGCGGTCATGCTGGTTTTCGCCGAGGCGCATCCGTGGGCAACCTCGCGGCGGCTACTCCGCTCATTTTACGACTGGCTGGTAGCGAACGTAGGCGAGGCGCGCGCTGTCGGGCGACCACGAGGGAACGTTCATCGTGCCTTGGCCGCCGAAGAGTTTTACGAGCACGCGCGGCTCGATCGGCGCAGCTCCGACGGCCGGCGGTGGGGAAACCGTCGCCCCGGGGACGGGGAGGAGGCGGATCATAACGTCCTTGTCGGGCGGGTGGCCTTTCACGTCGGGCGCGAAGGTGAGATAGGCGAGCCAGCGACCGTTCGGCGACGGGTGAGCGAACCAATTGTTGAAATTGTCCTTCGTGATTTGCTCGGGGTCGGAGCCGTCGGGTTTCATCCGCCAGATTTGCATGAGACCGGTGCGGTCGGAATTGAAATAGATCCACTGGCCGTCGGGTGAATACTCGGGGCCGTCATCGAGACCGTCGGCGGTCGCGGCGGTGGTGAGGCGCTTCTCGTCTCCGCCCGCGGCGGGAATGGAAAAAATTCCGAAGCGCCCGTCACGTTTCGCGCAGTAGACGAGCGTGAGACCGTCGGGCGACCAGCCGTGCCAGTAGGAGGGCGCCAGCGGCGTGATCTCGCGCGGCGTGCCGCCGGCGATCGGCGCGAGGTAAATGCGCGAGCCGCCGGGCTTCGTGCCGTCGCTGATCGCGAGCTGGGTGCCGTCAGGTGAGATGCCGTGGTCGTTGTTCGCGCGCGTGAGCGGGCCGAGGTCGAGGCGCACGGGCTCGGCGGGACCGGTGATCGAGAGGCGTTGGATGCGGCCGCCGCCGTTGAAGTAAAGCGCGCCGTCCTTCGACCAGTTGGGCGCTTCAATGCGCTCCGTGGTCGCGTAGACGCTGCGGCGATCACCGGAGGAGATGACGACAGTTTCGAGCGAACTGCGAATCGCGACGACGGCTTTCGACGTCGGCGGAAACTCCACTTTGGAAAACACGGCGGACTCGAAGCCATCGGCTTTGTGCGCGCAGACCGCGAGGCCGACGTAGAATTCGCCCGTGAACGGCAATCGCACCGACGAGCCCGCGGGCGTAAACACGCCGTCGGCCCCGGCGAGCGAGAGAAAAACCATGTCGCCGATCTTATCGAGACGCAGGCGGCGCGGGGCTTTGGCGTTCGCCTGCACCTCGCGCGTCACGTCGCCGGCGGTCTCCCGAAACTGGAGCGAGGTGAGGCCGTCGCCGTGGACGGCGGCGTCGACATAAACGGAATCCGCAGTGAGTGCCTGCCGGATGACAAGGCAGGCCTTGCGGTGCGGATCCGCGCCGGGGCCGACGAAGTCGATCTCGGCCGAGATCGCGAGGTCGCCGGTGGCCTTTTTCCAGACGTAGAGAAAGTCATCGCGCTTCGCCCACATGTTAAGCCCGGCGGCACCGAGGGTGTAGGTGCCTTTCGCGGCATCGTGGGCGAACGCGGTCGGGCGCTTGTGCTCGCCGATGTCGG
>JBDSGI010000366.1:0-3044 GCA_039919035.1 Opitutaceae bacterium | reverse complement strand
GCACCAATCTCCTCCACCTCGACGCCTACCGGCTCGAACACGCGCGACAAGTGGAGGACCTGCTCCTCGCCGACTTCATGCTTTCGCCGTGGTGCATGGCGGTGGAATGGCCGGATAAAATCGCGGCTTGGCTGCCCGCGACGACCCTTCACCTCGAACTGGGGATCACAGCCGACGAGCGGCACACGCTGCGGCTTCGATAGACTCTAACGAAGGGAGGCCGACTCAGACAGGCGTCGCCCCCGGCGGATTTGTAACCTCGGACGGAGCGGCAGCTTCCGGCCCACTCGGCTCCAAAGGAGCAGATTCCGCCGGGGCGGATTGCGCCATCGGGGGAGTCGAATCCGTCGCAACTGAAGTCACAGGCGCATCCGGAAAATTCTCCGGGTCGTGATCGTCGGCTTCGATTTCCTTTTTCCGCGCCTCGACCATTGGCGGCGCCGCAAAGAGCCGGCCATCGATGAACTCGGTGACGTAGCCTTCGCGCACGAGCCAAACCAGGTCGCCCTGCATCCGGGCGAGTTTGGCGCGCTCGTCAATTGTCAGACCCGGCTCCGGTTTCGGAGCTTCGGGGGTCGCGGCCGGCAAAGTCTCGCCGCCGGGTTCGGAAGCCGGCACGACGGGCGCATCCGCCGGAATCGCTTCCGCCGGTTTGGCGGCCGCAGGAAGGGCCAGCCCGAGGAACTTCGGAGCCAGTTCGCTGGCCCGCACCATCGGGTGAGTTTCGATAAACGTAATAAGCCCGCCGATGCTGTCGGAAAACGTCTGTCCCGGAACGCGGAATTTGCGCTTCACGGCGCAGACGTAGGAGACGCCCTTCGAGCCCTTCTTAAAGATCGTGAAATGTTCGCGCCGCAGGCGACCGCGGAGGGCGTTGGCGGTGTCGAGCGGAAACTTGCGCTGGCGCTCGAGCGCGCCCTCGACCGCGCGGCGGATTTCGCCGGGGGGCATCGTCTCGGCAATCTTACCGTGGAAACGGGCGCTATCGGAAGTGCGCACGATCTTGTCACGGGCCTGCGTGAGCAGGAAGACGCGCGCGTCCTCGAACGTGTCGAAACTGGGCGCGGCCTGGGCAGCCGGCGTCTCAGCCAGAGCGGGAGCTGCGGCGTCAGTATTGAGTGCCCCACTCGGCGCGACCGATTCCGCGACGGCCGGTTTGGCATCGGCCGCGACCTTCAGCGTGTAGCGCATGGTCTTTTTCATTTTCGCCAGCCACTGGTTCACGACCTCGGGATCGCGGACCGTTTCGATGCGGCTGCGGAAAGCCTCGAGGCCCATGCGCGCCGCCACTTTGGCGGCGTAGTGTTGCTGCACAATCTGGGTGTAGCGGTGGTAGTTTGGCGGCCCAAGCAATTCGCCGGTGATGCCGCAGCGATTAATGACTTGGAAATTGCCCTTGGGCGGATCGACTTCGACTTCGGCGGTCTCGAAAAACGTGCCGAGGTGATTTGTTAGCACGTGCGAGACGGCCGCCTCGTCGCTTTCGAAGGGAATGCCATCGGGCACGGAAATGTAGAACAACGGCCGCACCGCCTTAACCGCCGGAGCAGGAGCATCGCTCGTTCCCACCGGCGCCGAGGAACGCGACGGACCGTCGGAGCCCGGCTGGGGCTTGTGCGCCACGACGACGACAAATCGGTCGGTTTTCGCCACCACCGTGCGCGCGATCTCGAAGAGTTCGACGGTGCGGCATGATTTCCGAATCGTCTGCACGAGCGTGTTGAAGCTCGTATCTTCCGGATAAAAGGTAACGGCGTAATAAGGACTGTCGTAAGGACCGCGATCAATCGGCGCTCCTCGGTAACCACCATAACCGCCCTGACCATGGCGTGGACCACGATCGTCGCCACCGGCATAACCGCCCTCACGGCGCGGACCACCGCGAAATTCGCCGCCCGCACCCGCCGGGCGCGGACCCCGGTCGCCGGAAAATTCGCGGCGTTCCGGCGCACCGGCACCACTCGGAGCGCCATGACCCTGCTGTCCACCGGGCCCACCCGCCCCTGCGCCTTCTGGGCGCCGAAACGGCCGGCGATCGCGGCGATCGGGAGCACCGCCACCCGGGCCGTCGCGCCGGGGGCGTTCTCCCCCGTGCTCGCGGCCACGCGATTCGGGCGCGGAGGGCTTCTCCTGCGACCATTGCGTGCCGAAGCTGAACCCTTGAAGTTGGGTTAGATCGAGTTTGTTGAAATCCGCAGGCGGATTTTCCTTGGGAGCGTTGTCGTCCATGTCGTCCGAAAAAAGCGGGCCAATGCCCGCGTGGTTGCTTGGTGGCTGATGCGATTGTAGTCGCGCGGCAGTCTCGGCTCTCGCCGGACCGTGGCAAGCAGTTTCCCGGCAACGATCGCTGGGATAGGATCAGGGCAATTTGTAGATCTCGACCAGCGCCTCGCCCGTCGTGTCCCCCACGCCGGAAACCTGCACGGTATAAACGCCGGGATCGACGGTGACGATCAACGCGCTGTCCGCGCTCGTCGCGCCCAATGCAAACGCACCCGCCACCCGGGCCGCCGCGATGAGATCGTAGGTCCCGGTCTGCGTCGTCCAACCGGTATTGGTGCGGAGCAACTGCCGGGCGCCGTCGAAAAGCGCCATGGTCGGGCGAGCGAGCACGCCACTCACCCCGAACTGCGTGAGTCCGGGACCGACCGCGCGAATCAGCAATCGGCTCTTGCCGGTGCCACCCACGACCACGCCGGCGAAAAGGGCGTTCGCCCCGACGCCGACCTGCCCGCGGGTTGAAAGATTGACGAGCCGTGCGTTCTGGTCGCCCGCCGGCGTCTCGTAAACTTCAACCAGCACCACGCCGCCCCGACCATCGGCGGCGGTCACATGCGCGGTGTGCGGACCCGCGGGAAGAGGGAGCACGAGCGCCGAGTCCTTGCTCCCGATCGGGAGTGAAAATGCGCCGACTCTTTGCGTGGTGTCAGCGATGCCAAAGGCATTACTGGCGAGGCTGACGCCCCAGTCGTCATTCTCCTCTTGGAATGCCCCCTCGGAAAATACGCGCAGCCTCGGATCGGGCAGGCCCGCGAGCCCGAACG
>JBDSGI010000365.1:0-3616 GCA_039919035.1 Opitutaceae bacterium | reverse complement strand
TGGCGGCTACTACATTGATCGCACGGGGGTCAGCGCCACGGAGGTTTTGCCCAACGGCACGACCATCGCGACCTCGGCGGGCAACCAGAACGCGAAGGGCGTCGAACTCGACTTCACCTGGCGCGTGACGCCGGATCTCACCTTGCTCGGCGGCTACGGCTACGTGAAAGCCCGCGTCGTCTCCAACGGCCGCGACCTCGATTCCGTGGGCCGCCGCCCGTCCCGGCTTCCGGCCGTCACCTATGGGCTCGCGCTGAAATACAGCCTCGGCGCCTTGACCAAGGGCCTCGCGTTTAACGCCGGCGTGCAATTCACCGGCCAGACGTATCCCGACTCCACGGCGGGTGGCATCAACGAGCCCGCGAGCAGTCCCAACCGAGGCTACACGCTTTCGAACGACGGTCGCCGGGCGCTATCGCTGCCGAGCTACACGGTGGTCGACCTCGGCCTCAGCTACCGGTTGCGTCCGTCGGACTCAAAATTCTCTCACTCGCTCCGGCTCAATGTGAAAAACCTCGCCGACCTCGACTACATCGACACCTCGAAAAAAGCCGGCGACCGCCGCGGTTTCTACGTGAGCTACGGTATCAGTCATTGAGCGGCGCCGTTCCCCGCTCGAACGTTCCATGATGCGCGACATCCCCAGCGAAACCGAGAGTCGCAAGCGTCTGGTCGCACTGATGACGCGGCACCAGCGCCAGATCTTCGCCTACATCTACACGCTGGTGCCCGACCGGCATGATGCGGAGGATTTGCTCCAGGAGACGAGTGTCGTCGTGTGCGAGAAGTTTGACGACTTCACACCGGGCACCGATTTCGTCGCGTGGGCGTGCCAGATCGCGTGGTGGCGGATCCGCTATGCGCGGCAGAAATTCGCGCGGGCCAAAGTCATTTTCGACGATCAGGTCTTGGCCGCCGTGGCGCACACAGCTGGCGACATGGCGCGCGAGCTGGATGAGCGCCACGAAGCGCTGGCCATCTGCCTGCAAAAGCTCGCGCCCCGCGATCGCGAGCTCGTGTTGACGCGTTACGAGCCGGGCGGGGGCGTGCCCGAGGCCGCGCGCCGCAGTGGTCGCTCGATGGATGCCGCCTACAAGGCGCTGAACCGACTGCGCAAACTGCTGCACGATTGCGTGACCGACCGTCTCGCTCACGCCGGTGCCACACCATGACGCTTTCCGATCACGAAATTCTTGAGCTGAACGAACTCTGCGGCGCGGTCGTCGACGGCACGCTCACCGACGCGCAGCGCGGGCGGCTCGCCCTGTGGCTGCGCGACTCCGAGGCCGCGCGGCGGTTCTATGTGCGGGCGCTCGGTCAGTCCGCCAGCTTGCACGACTATGCGGGTGAGTTGCACGCCGGCGCGCCGGATGGGCCGGCGCTCAGGTCGCGGCGGGCGCGCGGCTGGTTCTATGGGTTGCCCGCGGCGGCGGCGCTGGTGTTCGGCGTTTGGTATGCGACCAGCGGGCGCTTTTGGCCCGCGCCGGCCGAGGGTGAATTCGTCGCCCGGCTCACCGGAGCAAAGAACGCCCAGTGGGTGGCCGCGCCGCTGCGGCCGGGCGATCGTATCGGTAAGAACCAGCGGCTCGACCTCGCGGCGGGCCTGGCGGAGATCACCTTCGATTCCGGAGCGCGAGTGACGCTGGAAGGCCCGGCGTCGCTGGCCGTCGCCTCGGCGTGGGATGGGGCCCTGCACCGCGGCACGCTTAAGGTGAGCGTGCCTCCCGAGGCGATCGGTTTCCGGCTTTCCCATCCGGCGGTGGAGGTCGTGGACCTTGGCACGGAGTTCACGATGATCGCCGATGGGCGCGGCGCCGCCGAAGTGCTCGTGCTCAAGGGCGAGGTCGAGGCGGCCCCGCGCTCCGGCCGGCCGGAGGCGATTCTCCTGCGGGAGCGAGAATCGCGGCGCTTCGCCGCGAGCGGGGTCACGGACGTGTCGGATCGCGAGCGCAAGTTTGCCCTGTTTAGCGAACCGCTGCTGCTTGATCGGGTGACAACGGTGACCCGGCTGTTGCACTGGTCGTTCGATGAGACCGGTGGGACGGTTTTCCCGGCTGACTCTTCGGGAGCGCTGGCGCACGCCAGCGCTGCCCGGATTCATGGCGGCACCCCGGCCGAGGCCGCGCGCGTCGATGGCCGGCTCGGCGGGGCCCTGCGGCTCGATGGGGAGCGCTACGCGCGCGCGGCCGTGCCCGGGCTTTCCAGCGGCGCGCCGCACACGATCGCCTTTTGGGTTCGCGTGCCCGAGGAGGCGCCCCTCTCCGAAGCCTACTCGATCATCACGTGGGCGACGCGGAGCCGGAAGCTCGGCAACCGCCACGCGGGCATCAATTGGAACCGCGACCGCACGGAGGGCCCGCTCGGCGCCCTCCGGACCGATTTTCGCGGCGGCCACGTGATCGGCTCCACCTCGCTGCGCGATGGTCGCTGGCACCACATTGCGGTCTGCTTCGCGGCCGGCGACGACCAACCGGGCGCGCCCGTGCAAGTGCGCCAATATGTGGACGGCCATCTGGAGAGCAGCACTATCCTCGCGAGCCGCACTCCCGGCCCGGCGGTGGAGGAAGATCCCGCGCTGGCCGACCTCGTGTGGATGGGTCGTCGGCTGGGCCCGAGCGGGCCACGGTCGGAACGATTTCGCGGCGATCTCGACGAACTCTTCATCGCGGATCGTGTCCTCGGTCCCCACGAAATCGTCGCACTCATGAACGACAACCGCCTACCCGCAGTTTCGCTCGCGGCTACAGACTGACCGCCTTTTGCTCCACCCCAATGAAATCCCTCGCATTATTTTTGGTCCTCCTCCTTGCGTCCGGTGCGGCGGCGGCCCCGGTTAAAAAAATTCTCTTTTTCAGCAAGTGCTCGAACTTCGAGCACAGCGTCGTGCGCGAGCGCGCGGGGCAACCGAGCTGGTGTCAGCAGGTGCTCACCGAACTGGGGGCGAAGCACGGCTATGCCTTCACGTTTTCCAAGGACGGCAGCAAGTTCGCCCCGGACTATCTCGCGCAGTTCGACGCGTTCTTTTTCTACACCAGCGGCGACCTGCTCTCGCCCGGCAAGGACGGGAACCCGCCGATGACTGCGGCCGGGAAGCAAGCCTTCCTCGACGCGATTGCCGGTGGGAAGGGCTTCATCGGCACGCATTCGGCGGCGGACACGTTTCACACCGGAGAGATGGCCGAGACCAATACCAACCAGCCCCGCACCTGGCGCTACGAAAACCGCGGCGAGCACGCCGACCCCTACATTCGGATGATCGGCGGCGAGCTGATTGTGCATGGCACGCAGCAAGTCGGCCGGATGGTTGTGACGGACCCGAAGTTTCCGGGCCTGGCGAAACGGGGCGGAAGTTTCGAGCTGCTTGAGGAATGGTATTCGATGGTGAATTTTGCGCCGGACATGCACGTGCTGCTCGTGCAGGACACGGCGGCGATGAAGGACCCGTTTGCCGGCACGAAGGATTGGCCGCCGGTGGGTTGGGACACGCCTTATAAGCGGCCGCCGTATCCCTCGACCTGGGCGCGGATGCACGGCAAGGGCCGCGTGTTTTACACCGCGATGGGGCATCGCGAGGACAACTGGCTGAATCCGGTCTTCCAAGAGATCCTGCTCGGCG
>JBDSGI010000364.1:0-3158 GCA_039919035.1 Opitutaceae bacterium | reverse complement strand
CTGGGCGAAAACGTCCGCGGGCGACGCCGCGACGGCGAGCGAGCGCTCGACGCGATAGGTCGAAGGCTGCAGCGCCACGACGATGAGAAACCCGGCTAGGAAGACCGCGAGGATGAGGAGGATTTTTCTGAGCATGGGATAGGAGGAGAGGTCTCAGCGGGAGGGAAATTATCCGGCCGTCACCGGCCGGCATGCGCTTTCTTGAGCGCCTTGAGATCGAGCTTGGTCATCTGCAGCATCGCGGCAAACGCCCTTTTTGCCTTCTCTGGGTCCTGGTCTTGGAAGAGCTTGATGGCCACGCGCGGCACGACCTGCCACGAGAGGCCGAATTTGTCCTTGAGCCAGCCGCACTGGCTCTTGCTGCCGCCCTTGGAGAGTTTTTTCCAGAACCGGTCCACCTCGGCCTGCGTGTCACAATTCACGACCAGCGAGATCGCCTCGGTGAACGTGAAGTGCGGGCCCCCGTTCAGCGCCACGAACTCCTGCCCATCGAGCCGGAACGCGATCGTCATGACCGAGCCCGGCGGCCGGCCAGTGACCTCCCGGCCTTCGTCCGGGTAGCGCGTGATGCAGTCGATCTTGGAATGCTTGAAGAGCGAGACGTAGAACTTCACCGCCGCCTCGGCGTTGTCATCAAACCAGAGAAACGGGGTGATTTTCTGGGCGGGGCGGGAGGATATTTTTGCGGGCATGGGATGAGGGTGGATTCTTTAGCTACTCAACGAAACACCGGGTCGTTTCAGGGCGCGGAGAGATGAGCGGCGAGGCGGTCGAGATTCTCGCCATTCGCGACGACGAGGAAGTCCCGGAGCCGCGCGCCTTCCGCCGGATCGTCGAAGCGCATTCGCCACGTGACCTCGGTCCCGCCAGCTCGCTCGGCGAAGGTCATCGTCAGCAGAAAGTCGTGTGCTTGCTGGATATGCCGCACCACGATCCGCTCCGGCGCAACGATCTCGGTGAAGCGCTGATCCATTTTGTGGCTCGCGCCGTCGGGGCCGCGCATCGTGAAGCGCCACGCACCGCCCGGGCGAAAATCAAACTCGTGAAAGACATTGGTGAATTTCTTTGGCCCCCACCACCGCGCGAGCGCGACCGGATCGGAATAAGCGGCGAACACCCTGTCACGCGGCACGGGGAGCAGCCGCGTGGAGACAATCTCAGGGTGGGCGGGAGCCGGTGGCGATTTCATGCGTCGGACGCGGGTCAGGTTTTGCTGGCGCAGTTGAACATCCATTGGACGCCGAATTGATCGGTCAGTGAGCCGAAATAACCGCCCCAAAACATCTCCTGCAAGGGCATCTCGATCTTGCCCCCGGCGGCGAGCGCGGCAAAGAGCCGTTCGGTCTCGGCGCGGGTGTCAGGCTCGAGGTTGATGTAAACGTTGGTGCCCGGCTTGCAGGCGAAGCCCATCGATTCCGGCGCGTCGGTGCCCATCAGCATGTGACCGCCAAGGATCGGCAGCTCGACGTGCATCACGAGATTGCCATCGGCCTCGGCCGGCGGCGGACAGCCGGGCTGCGCGGGGATGTCCTTGAAGCGTTTGACGGGGCCGGTGAACTCCGTCTGGAAAACGGAGCGGTAAAATAGAAACGCCTCCTCGGTGGAGCGGGGAAAATTGAGATAGGTGCTGACGCGGGCCATAGGATGAGTGGGTTGATGGTGGGGTGGAGCTTGAGTGGAGGGAAGGTCTTACGCCGAATGTTCCGCGTCGGACGGCAAGGTGCGCTCGACGAGGCGCGCGAGGTGCGCCTGCTCGGGGCCGACGTGCGCCAGCTGGAGCGCGCGACGGAAGCTCTCGGCGGCGGCGCGCTCGTCTTTCAGCAACCAGTGCAACTCGCCGGTCACGGCATGGAGGAGATAGTTGGACTCAAGCCGATCCCGCGCGGGAATGGCCGCAAGCGCCTCCAAACCGGCCGGAGCGCCGCGCGCATGTGCCACGGCCACGGCGCGATTAAGCGCCACGATCGGCGAAGGCTTGAGCCGGTGCAGCTCGTCGTAATGGCGTAGGATCAAGGTCCAGTTCGTCGCGGAAAAATCCTCCGCCGTGCAATGAATCGCCGCGATGCCGGCCAGCAGATGATATTCGCTCAGATCACCGCCCTCGGCTGCCGCCGCGAGATGCACGAGCCCGCGCTCGATCAGGGTCTGGTCCCATCGCGCGCGATCCTGATCGTTGAGGCGCAGGAGCGCGCCGTGCTCGTCGAGCCGCGAGGGAAATCGCGCCGCCGTGAGCAGCATCAGCGCGAGCAGGGCATGCGTGCGCGGCGTGCGTCCGACCGGATGCGCCACCAGCAGTGAGGCGAGGCGGATCGACTCTTGGCAAAGCTCCTCGCGCAACAGTCGCTCGCCCGAGGAGGCCTTGTAGCCCTCGTTGAACAGCTGGTAGAGCGTCGCGAGCACGCCGTTGAGCCGCGGCGCGAGGTCTTCGCCCTCGGGCAGCTCGAAGGCGAGGCCGACTTCCCGAAGCCGCTGCTTGGTGCGCGTGAGTTGTTTCTCGATCGCGGCCTCGGTGCCGAGAAAGGCCCGCGCGATCTCGGCGGTGTCGAAGCCGCAGAGCACCTTCAACGCGAGGATCACCTGCGCGTCCGGCGCGATTAACGGGTGGCAGCAGACGAACATCAGGCGCAGCGCGTCGTCGCGAATTTCGTTTTCCGCCGCCCAGACGGCCGCGGGCATCGCCGACGTGCGATCGAAATGGGTGACGAGCGCGGGCTCCTTGCCGTGCGCCATGCGCGTGTGACGCAACGCATCGCGCGCGAGATTCATCGCCACCTGCGTGATCCACGCGGAGGGATTCGGCGGAATGCCGCCCATCGACCACGCGCGCAGGGCGCGCAGCAGCGCCTCCTGGGTCACGTCCTCGGCGAGCGCGAGATTGTGCACGCCCACCAGGCGCACCAGCGCGCCGTGCAGCCGCCCGGTCTCGTGCCGGAAAAAATGCTCCACCAAGCCGGCCGGGCTGGCCGGCTCCGCCGGCGGCGGCGGACTGACATCGGCCCTCGTCACGACGATGAAATTAGTTCGCGCCCACGCCAGCTGGCGCGGAGGCCTTCGTCGTTACGCCGAGATGGCAGTGCGGCGTCATTTCCCGCACCTCGATCATCATCCCGTAGTCGAGCCCGGGATGGCGCCGCGCGATCGCGGTGGCTTCCTCCAGG
>JBDSGI010000363.1:0-7832 GCA_039919035.1 Opitutaceae bacterium | reverse complement strand
AATCGGCGCCGCCGAGTAGTTGCCCCGCAGTCGCTGCTGCCAGATCACGTCGCCTGTCTTCGCCGCCCAGCAGCTGGCCACTCCGCCGTCGTTCACGCCATAAAGTTCATCGCCCGCGACCACGAGCCCCGGGGTGAGCGGCGCGCCCTTTGCCAGCCGCCACGCGACCTGCGTGTCAGTCACATCGCCCACGCCATCGGGCCGAATCGCCAGCAATTCCGTGCGCAGGTAGCCGGCCGACACGAAGAGCAACCCGTGGGCAAACACCGGTCGCGGCCCCACCGACGCATCCCGCGCGTAACGCACGCGCCAGATTTCTTGCCCATCGACCGGGTCGAGCGCCGTGACTGCGCCCGCGCCGACAATAATAATTTGCCGCCGGCCGGCCGCCTCGATCAGCAGCGGCGCGCCAAACGTCGCCTTCAGCTTGCCGGGCAAAATGCGGGGCACGCGCCAGCGCACCTCGCCCGTGCGCTTGTCGAGCGCCGTGACAAAGGGCGCCGTCGCGCAATCGGCCACATAGACGAATAGGTCGCCCGCGATGATCGGCGAGCCGCCGTTGAGCGGCACCGGATCGAAGCGCAGGCGCGGGTTTCGCCAAAGAACTTTCCCCGCGAAATCGAAACACGCCGCGCCGTGATGCCCGACGTAAGCGTAAACGCGCCCATCCTCGACCACGACCGTCGCGTTGGCGGCGGAGTTGCGCTCATGTCCCTCGCGCGGCGGCGGCTCGCCGGTCGCGAGCACCACGGTGCGCCAAACGATTCGACCGGTCTCGGCATCGAGGCAATAAAGCTGAACGCTGGGTGCGCCCGCGTCGTCCGCTGTCGCCGTGGTGAAAAAAATTTGCCCATCACTTAGCACCGGCGACGACAAACCGATGCCGGGAATCGGCTGTTTCCAAGCGACGTTCCGGGTCGCGCTCCACTCGACCGGCGGTCCGGTCGCGGTCGAATTCCCCTGCCCCGTCGGCCCGCGAAACTGCGGCCACCCTCCGCTCTCCGCGCCGACACCGGCTGTCGCCAGGGCGGCAACCGTCACAAAAATTACAAGAAGCCGTGTCGCCCTCACAATATTTCCTACTGCGCGCCACCTACTCGCGGGCAAACCTTTTGCCGGTCGTATGCCGAAGGAGGCGTGGTGCTTCAGCCCGCCCTCCGAATCCCCAAGCGCGGGCTGAAGCACTGCGCTACGTCGATGGGGGCCCCGGAAACGCATGGCAGCCTCCGGCCCAAGTCCGGCCTACGGTCCAAACGCCCACAGACGTTTATCCGTGCGGACGTAGATCACGTCACCCACGATCGCTGGCGTCGCCAGGATGCGCTCGCCGAAATCCACTTGGTGCAGGACTACGGGTTTATCTCCGCCGGTTTTCACGACCGTGAACTTACCCGCCACCGAAGCCACGTAGAGCTTGCCGTCGGCCGCAACCGGCGACGCGTAGTAGCTGCTCGGTGCGTTGGGCAGCCGCTCCTGCGCGTAATGCGGCTCGCCGGTTTTGGCGTCGAGCGAGCTGATGAGCCCGCCGTCCTTCACAAAGTAAATTCGCCCTTCAACGTAGATCGGCGACGGCACGTAAGGCAGGCCTTTGCGGTAGCGCCACGCGACGTGCGTCTCGGTGATATTGCCCAGACCACCGGGCTTCACCGCGACGAGGGCGTTTTCCGAACGCACGGCCTTGGCTTCGGCGCTCATGAAATCCCAATCCTCCTTGGAAAACTTGCCGTCGCGGTTCGCGTCCACTCCGCGCCAGTAGTCGATGCGGTCCTCGGCGATCTCGTTGAAGGCCACGATGCCATCACCGTTCCTGTCGTATTTTTTGTAGAACTCCTCCCACGTCGGTAGCGGCGAGTCGGTGGTGTCGTTGGAGAAGCCGCCGAAATACAGCAGGCCGTCCGCCACGAATGCCGTCGTGCAGACGTAGCCGGTCACATTGTCGACGACCCAGCGCTCCCTGCCGGTCTTGAGGTCGAAGCCTTTCAACCGGGAATTCGAGGCGATGACGATTTCGTCCACGCCGTTGTTTCGCCAATGCACCGGCGTGCCGAAACTACCCGAAGCCTCGGGGCGCGGCGTCTCCCAGAGTTTTTTCCCGGTGCGCACATCCAATGCGAGCAGCGACGAGAACCGGTAGAGATCGCGACACAGCACGACCACGTCACCCACGATGATCGGCGAAGTTCCGGTGCCGTATTGCCCGGCGCTCAGCGCGAGCGGCAGCGGATGCCGCCAGACTTCCTTGCCCTCGAAATCGTGGCACACGACCCCAAACGATCCGAAGTAGCTCACCACGTGGCGGCCGTCGGTCGCGGGCGTAGACGCGGCGGGACTGCCGTCGGAACGGTGGAAATCTTCCACGCCCTCCGGCTTGATGCCACGGGCCCAGAGGAGCTTGCCCTCCGCCCGACTGTGGCAGCGCGTCTCCAGTTGGCCCGCCGTGAATGTCGTTAGAAAAATCCGGTCATCCCAGACACACGGCGAAGACGGCGACCACGGCACCTCGACACTCCACTTCACGCCTTCCATCGGGCCAAACTTCACAGGCGGCTTCGAGCCGGTGGCGACCCCGGACGCATTGGCGCCGCGAAACTGCGCCCAGTTCGCCGTCGCTGCCGCACTCGCGGCATGGGGAGCGACGAGGGCGAGAAACATAAGCGGGATATAGGACAGGGTTTTCATGGGGGTTTGGCTAGCGCTGGGCACCGGTAGCCTGGGCTGTCGCGATGCGATAAAGATGACTGGCCGTGCGGAGGAATAACGAACCCTCCGCGACCGCATACGATGCCAGCGACCGCTCGCCGATTTTATTCACAGCCAGTTTTTCAAACGTGCGGGCCGCCTTCAGCACCGTGCCGACGCCTTCCTCGCTGAGAAAATAAATCCTACCCTCCGCCGCCAGCGGCGAGGCCGAGTGGTTGCCCTCAATCCGCTCCTGCCAATGGACCGTGCCCGTTTTCGCATCTAGGCAAGAGGCGACGCCGCTGTCCGCCACCATGTAGAGTTCGTCGCCCACCACCACGACCGACGGCGTGAGAGGGGCGCCCTTCGTCGTGCGCCACGCGACATGCGTGTCCGTCACGTCACCTTCGCCGTCAGGTCGGATCGCCAGGAGATCGGCCCGGTTAAATCCCGTCGCAATAAATAGCAGCCCGTGGGCAAACACCGGTCGCGGCACCACCGAGTAGCCGCCACCGTAGCGCACCCGCCAAATTTCCCGTCCGTCCTTCGGGTCGAGCGCCGACACCGCGCCGCTCCCCGGCGTGATGATCTGGGTGCGTCCGTTAACAACAATCACCAGCGGCGTGCAGAACGAAAAATGCTGCTTCACTTCGACCGTGCGCGGCGTTTTCCAAACGAGTTCGCCGGTCGCCTTGGCGAGCGCCGCCACAAACGGGTCTTTCGTGCCGTCGGAATTAAACACGAGCAAGTCACCAACCAGCGCCGGAGAGCCGCCGTTGCCATGCAGCGGATCGTAGCGAAGCCGGTTGTTGCGCCAGAGAATTTTCCCCGCGCGGTCGAGGCACGCGGTGCCGTGGTGGCCGAAATGCACATAGATTCGGTCGCCCTCGATAATCGGCGTCGGGCTGGCGGGGCTGTTCTTGGCGTGGACGGGCTGCACGCTCGCCTCGCTCGCGGAAAAAATCTCCGTGTCCCACAGGGCGCGACCGCTCGCGGCCTCGAGCGCCAGCGCCCGCAGGGAGACCCCGCCGTCCGCATTTGTGATCCCGGTGGTCAGGAATATTTTCCCGTCGCTAATCGACGGTGACGACCAGCCCGCGCCCGGCACAGCCACTTTCCACGCGACATTCTTGGTGTCCGACCATTCCACCGGCAGACCGGTCGCCGCCGAAGTCCCCTGCCCGGTCGGCCCGCGAAACTCCGGCCAATCACCCGCCGCCCACGTCCAGCCCGCCATGCTAACCATGGCCGCCGATACAAAACAAAAGGACCTTCGCGCACGATTCATCCGTCGTGTCTACGGCATACCGAGCTGCACTCCAGCCCCAATCGGTCTCGGGTTGCCCGCAATTCAGCGGGTCGTGGCTCCCGAGTCGCCCGCGAGAAAAGCGATCAAGTCCGCCATCGCCGCCGGGTCGAGGGCAGTTTCGAGCCCTTCGGGCATCAGCGAACGGCCGGAGCTGACGAAGAGCCGCAGTTCGTCGCGCAAGATCACGTGCTCCGCGCCATCGAGGCCGCGCAGCGTGATACTGTTGCTCGCCTCGGTCACCAACATGCCGGCCAGCGAACGACCGTCGAGCAGCGTCGCGGCATACATCATGTAGCGATCTTCGACCGCCCGGTTGGGATCAAGGATGTGGGTGACGAGATAGGGCGCGCTCCGATCCTTGACGACGGCAAGGTCCGGACCGATCACGCCGCCCCTCGTTGTTCCGAAGGAGTGACACGCACCGCAAGTCTGGCCGAAGATGTGCGCGCCCCTGGTCGCGTCGCCGCGTTTGTCCACCAGCGCGCCAAGCATCTGATCGATGGCCGCCTGCCGGTTCGAATCGGCGCCACTCTGAAAAACTCGCGTCGCGCGATCAGCGAGCTTCGCATCGATGTGGTGTGTGAGGCGTTGCTTCTGGGCCGGGTCGATCTGCCGGAACAATTCGGGCTCAGCCTCCACCCGGTCCAGCAGCATCTGCGACCACGCCACGCGACTGGTCACGAGCTCGATCGCGGCGGAACGGACGGCGGGACTGTAGCTACGCCAGCCGGCGAGCACCCGCTCCGGGACGGCCGGACGATTCATCCGGCCCAGCGCAGCGATGGCCGCAATCTGCACTTCGGTGGGCGCCTGCGGCCCCAACAGCCCGGCGAGCAACTCAAGATCGTCGTCCTGTTTAGAGCGGTTGCGCCCGAGGATTCGCACCGCCGCCACGCGGTCCGGCGCCGGCGCATCCGAAGCGGTCGCGAGCCCGCGGGCGGCCGAGAAAATATCGTCGGTGGCCGCCAGCGCCTGCTGCATCGGCCCGTCGGCCGTGCGTTGCAGCTGGGCAAGCGTCTGCTTGTTGCGTTGCAGCCAGTCGAGCAACTGCGCCAGCGCTGCCAGCGCGGCCGGCAAATCTCGCCGGGTCCGCCGATCCGCGATGCCGGCCAGCAGGCTTGCAAGCGCCTTAGCGTTTTCCGTCACGGTCGCCACTTCGACGAGCAGCGAGTCGGACCCGATACCGTCGCGCTGCAGCGCCGCCAGCAGAGTCTCGCCGTGCGGCAAGGCAGAACTTAATGCCGCCGCTTTTACGAAGCGGTCCGGCTCGGCGCGGAGGAGACGCGCCAGCGCTTCGCCCGCTGCGGGCGCTTTCCACTCGCCCAACGCGTAAGCGGTTTGGAGGCGCACACCGGCGTCGGAGTCGTCCACTTTGGCCACGACGGCAGCCAGCAAGCCGGAGTCGCTCGCGGCAAAATTCTCGCTCAACCGCACCGCCTGCCGACGCACCCCAGCGTGCGGATCATCGAGCGCGCGGCGCACGACCTTCGGAGTCAGCGCGCCGAGCGTCTGTAAACACCAAAGCGCCTGCGCGCGGGACTCGGCGCGCGAAGCTGTCGCGGTAAAATTCTCCAATAGTGCCGGCGCCTCGCCCGGTTTCCGCCACGTCAATTGCTGCTGCGCGAGATCGCGCACGACGCCACTCGGGCTCGCCAAGGCGCCCACCCACTCCGCCGGCGTCGCGCGAGTGAGATTCGGCACACTTCGCAACGCCACGCCCTTGGGCCGAACGCGATAAATGCGGCCTTGCCCTGATCCGGCGCGGAGATCGCCGAGCTGTTGCTGCCACGCGTCCGGAATCCACTGCGGGTGCTCGATCACGAGCCGATACATGTCCGCGACGTAGAGCGCTCCGTCCGGTCCGGCCCGCGCCGCCGTGAAGCGCGACCAGTTGTCCGCTGACGCAAAGAACTCCGACTCCCGCTCGCCGGGCACGCGCTCGCCCACAAAGGTCGCGCCGACCGGCCGCACGAGCTCGCGATGCACGAGATTGTGCACCGGCTCGCACACAAAAACGTTCCCCGCGAATTCGGCTCCCAGGAAATCGTCGCGATAAATCGCCGTGCCGCAGGCCGACGTGAAATGGTTGAAACCATGCGGATCGTTGAACCGCGCGACGGTTTCACTGGCGGGAAAAATCCGCGCCGCGCCAGGGCTCGCCCCGAGCGTCACAATTGCGTTGGGCGGCACCAAGTGTGGGTTGCGGCGGAGGTAGCGCTCGTCGAGCGCGTAGTGCCAGAGCGGGTTGGAATTGTTGCCACCGAACCAATTTCCCCAATCGTCCCGGCTGCGGCCGAACTGCGAATTGCCGAGGAGCAGTTCGATGCCGCCCTCGTCGGGCGCGATCCGAAAATCACGGCGACCCGTGTCGATCGAGCGCCCGGTCTTGACCGAGGAGATTTTCCCGCCGCTCTCGCCGTTCGCCAGGTGCACCCAACCGTCCAGCGCCCACTGCAGGCTGTTCGTGAGATGCTGTTCGTTGCCCAGGGCAAGTCCGCTAAACAGCACGGTCGTTTTATCCGCGTGGCCATCGCCGCCGGTGTCCTCGAGGAAGAGCACATTGGGCACCGAGACCACGAGCACGCCATTGCGCCAAGGCATGACCGAACTCGGCGATTTTAGCCCATCGGCAAACAACGTCGCCTTGTCATAGCGACCGTCGCCCCGCGAAGACTCGAGCACTCGGATGCGCCCGCCCGGCTGGCCACGACCGTCGAGCCCCTTCGGGTAATCCGCCATCTCCACGACCCACAGCCGCCCATCTGCGCCCCACGCGAAATCGATCGGATCTTGCACGAGCGGCTCGGCGGCGACGAGTTCCACCTCGAAACCCAATGGCACTTTGATGGCCGCCAGCGACTCCCCGGCACTGCGCGGTTTCGGCAGCACGACATTCTCCGGCGGCGGCACTTCCTTGTAAGCCAGCAGCGGCCCGAATCCGACCGCGAGTGAGATCAACCCGAGCGAAAAATAGCGGCGGGCGGCAGTCACGGCTGAGAGGGACCGGAGCCCCCGCGGCGTTGGGTAAAACTAGCGGGCAGCAGCTCATGCACCGTGCGCACGATTCGATCCTCAGTGCCTTCGGCTAGCCGCGTCGGAAAACCGTAGTAGTCCATCGCCGCCTCGGCCTCGTAGCCGCCTTCCTGCAGGATTTGGCGCGAGGGGATATAGCAGGGCACGTGGTTCGAGTAGGCGTTCACCCAGAGGCGCGACACGCCGAGCTCGCGCTTCAGCCGCAGCGCATACTCGGCCACGACTTCGCCTCCCAGAAAGACCATCGCAAACTCATCGCCGAACGCCCAAGCCTGCACGGGATACGGCACGGTCGAGGGCAACGGCCGGCCCGCATCCAGCGTTCGCAGAAACTGCGCGGCGGCATAGGCGATATTGGGTTTTGCCTTTAGCCGCGCCTCCAGTTCCGCCCGAGACACCACGCGGCCCAGCGGCAGCTCAAGCCGGCGGAATTGCGCCGACGTCACCCGACCGAGCGGTTTCATCTCACCCTGGAAAAGGCGCGCGACCTCGGCGGCCACCGTCTTGCCATGGGTCGCCACTTCCGCGAGCCCGCGCGGCTGCGGGTCGGAATCGGCGCCGCAACCGATAGCCACCAGCGCCACCGCGCCGGCGTAGGCGTCCTCCAGTCGCTGCGCCGCGTCCCCCGCCCAATCGGGATGCACGAAGTTTTCGCCACCCTTCAGCGTCGTGCAGTGGCACGCGTAATTCACCAGCACGGCGCGCACGGCGCCACGCTCATCCACCGCGCGCAACACGGGCAGCGCGTGATCCACCGGCCCGCCGGGGGTGGCCTTGTAGCCGGCATGTTTGCCGTCGACGATGAGCCGGC
>JBDSGI010000362.1:0-9098 GCA_039919035.1 Opitutaceae bacterium | reverse complement strand
TTCCCATGTCGGCGAGTTTGCGTCCTCGAAGTCCGCCATCCAGCACTGCGCGCCCGAATTGAGCGCGTTAATCGCCATCTTGCGATCCACCGGGCCGGTGATCTCCGTGCGGCGATCGACGAGGTCGCGCGGCGGCGGCGGCACGTGCCAGTCGCTCCCGCGGATGTGCGCGGTTTCGGGCAGAAAATCCGGCAGCTTGCCCGCATCAATCTCGCGCTGGCGCTCGGTCCGGCGGGCCAGCAATTCCCGGCGCCGCCCATCAAACTTCGCGCATAGCTCGGCCACGAAACGGCACGCGTCGCTGGTGAAAACTTCTTCCGAACGCGGAACCAGCGGTCCGGTGATCTCAAGGCCGCCAATCGAGTGGAATTTCATCGCGGCGCAGCGTGGTTTGGGCGTTGTCACCTGTCACCACGATATTCACGGTCCTACTCCCCCCATATTTCATGCACCATCAGGATTTCATGCGCGAGGCGCTCAAGGAGGCGGAAGCCGGGATGCGGAGCGGCCGCGGTGGACCATTTGGCTGCGTCGTCGTTCGCCGCGGCGAAGTCATCGCGCGCGGCAGCAACCGCGTCACCTCCACCAACGATCCGACCGCGCACGCCGAGGTCACCGCCATCCGCGAGGCGTGCGCGAAGCTGAAGACCTTCCAGCTCGAAGACTGCGAACTCTACACGAGCTGCGAGCCGTGCCCCATGTGCCTCGCCGCGATCTATTGGGCGCGCATCCCGAAGGTTTTCTACGGCAACACCCGCGCCGACGCGGCCGCCATCGGGTTCGACGACGATTTTATCTACCAGCAAATCCCACTCGCACCCGAAGCCCGCACAATCGCGATGAAACCGCTGCTGCGCGACGAGGCGCAGGGCGCATTCCGCGAGTGGGCGGAAAAGTCGGACAAGGTGCGCTACTGAGCGCACGGAAATCCGCAGGGAACGCGTTCGGAATGTAGAGCCTGAGCTCGCTCAGGCCGGATTGCAGTCGCAGCCTGAAGGGAGGCACCGACCGAGGTCGGGCCCGACAAAAAAGCCCTACTCCAAGCCCAACGCTTTCCGCCCGGCTTCCGAAATCATCTGCGGCGTCCACTGCGGATCCCAGACAATGTGAACTTTGGCGCTATCCACCGTCGGGAGGGCCGCGATTTTTTTGCGCGCATCCTCGGCAATCACCGGACCCATCCCACAGCCGGGCGCGGTCAGGGTCATTTTCACTTCGATGGATTTACCTCCGTCCGGCGCGGGCTCGACCGCGAGATCGTAGATTAGGCCGAGGTCGACAATGTTGACCGGAATCTCGGGATCGAAGCAGGTCTTCAGCGCGGCCCAGACGGCCTGTTCGCTGAACTCCCCCGCGGCGACACCGACTTCCGCCGCCGGTTTCTCCACGTAGCCGGCAACAGCTGAGGCGTTTTCCTGCGCGATGCGAAAGAGCCCGCGATCAGTGCGGACGGTGATGTTGCCGCCGAGCGTTTGAACAATGAAGACGTCGGTGCCCGCGGGCAGCGTAGTGACATCCCCCGCCGGAATGAGCGTCGCGGAGACGTCGCGATTGAGAGTGTGTTGCGCCATGATAGGGTGCGCCTCAACGGACGTCGAAGCTCAGGGGCAGCCGGGCGTAAACGCCGGCGGGATCATTCAACGAGCGGAACATCCGCAACTCAGTATTGATGCGGGCGGCAATTTTTTCCGTCACGCTGGAGGAGCGGGCGACGCGCTTCGGTCCATTTTCGACAAACTCCTGAATGGCTTCGATCAGCTCCTTCTGGCGGGGGTATTCGGTCAGTTTGTAGTTAGCCGCTAGGCCCGCCTTTTCGGCCGCAAACGCAATGGCGGCATCGAGGCCGCCGATTTCGTCCACGAGGCCAATCTCCTTCGCGTCGGCACCGGACCAGACGCGGCCTTGCGCAATCTGCTCGACGCGCTCCGGAGTGAGACCGCGGCCCTCGGCGACCTTGGCGACAAACTCGCCGTAAATCCAATCGACCAGCCGCTGCAGGACGGCGAGTTCCTCGGCCGTCTTCGGACGCGACATCGTCAGAGCGTCGGCAAATTTTCCCGTCTTCACGCTGTCGAAGGTCACGCCGAGGTTGTTGGCGAGGGTCTTGATATCGAACTGGATTCCAAAGACGCCAATTGACCCGGTGATCGTGGTCGCCTCCGCAAAAATTCGGTCACCATAGGCCGCAATCCAATACCCGCCCGACGCTGCATAGGAGCCCATGGAAACGACCAGCGGCTTCACTTTCTTCATCAGACGGATCTCGCGCTGGATGACCTCGGAGGCGGAGGCACTGCCCCCGGGGCTGTTGATGCGCAGGACAACCGCCTTGATGTTTTCATCCTGCCGGAGCTTGCGCAGTTCGCGGGAAAACTTCGCGCCGCCGACTTCGCCGTTGTCGCCCTCGCCATCCACGATCTCGCCCTCGGCATAGACCACCGCGATGCGGCCGCTCTTGCCGTGGGCGTTCCGGGCTTCGCCGTCTTTTGCCTTTTTGGGTGCGTCGGAGACATCCTTGGCGATCTTCGCGTAGTCGGTCATCGCGATCTGCTTGAAGGCCTCCTTGGAGCCCTTGCGACCGGTCTGCGCTTTCAACGTATCGTAAACTTCGTCGCGGTAGGCAACGCGATCGACGAGCCCGGCGGTCTTCGCGGTGTCGGCGCGGATGAGACCCTCGGCGTCGACCACCGCCTGCAATTTTTCGACCGTAAGGCTGCGGCTCGGCGCGATGTCGGCGAGCATCCCGCCCCAGATATCGCCGAGGAGTTTTTTCACTTCCTCGCGGTTCTCCGGACTCATCTCGCGGCGCGTGAAGGGCTCGACGGCAGACTTATATTTCCCGACGCGGGTGACCTGCACGTTGATGCCATATTTCTCAAAAGCGCCGGCGAAGAACATGGGCTCGCTCGCCAATCCCGGCATAAAAACCAACCCATAGGGATCGATCGCGAGGTCGCTGGCGACCGAGGCCACGTAATAACTCTTGGCCGTCACCTGCGTGAGGTAGGCGACGACGGGCTTCCCCGCGGCGCGAAATTCATCGAGCGCCGCGCGAACTTCCTTCAGCGCGGCATAGCCGGAGCCATAAGACGCCGGCGTGAAATCGCCCGTCACGAACACCCCGGCGATGCGGTCATCTTTCGCGGCGGCGCGCAGCGCCCGGGTGACCGTGCGAAGCTGCAAGGATTCGGACTTGCCGCCCAAGATGCTCAAGTCGATCGGCGCAGGGGCATCGGCAATGTTGGTCGAAAGGTCGAAAACCAAATAGGAGCCCCGATCAAATGAGGGGCTCGACTTGTCGGCTCCGCCGATGGCCACCAAGGCGGCCATCAAGCCAAAGCCCAGCAACACGGCGCCAACGGAGAAAATCAGCAGCGCCACCAGCGTGCCGAGCATTGAGGTGAAAAAATTCTTCATGCGTGGCGCGGACGGTAGTCGCTTTCGCCCGTTGCTCCAGTCGAAAGGACAAAACCCACCCCACCCGCATTATGTCCTCAGCAAATCGTCTGATGTTACAATTAGTTAAGCACATCTTGTCCACCAACCCGCACGAACTCTTGCACCGCCCGCCGCCAAGCGCATATACGACCACCCATGAGCGATAAAAAAGACGTGCTCACCGCAAACGCCAAGGCGCTCGTCATCAACCTCGATGACGCCAAATACGGCACCTTTGCCGAGATCGGCGCCGGCCAAGAGGTCGCCCGCGTGTTCTTCCAGGCGGGGGGCGCCTCGCGGACCGTCGCCAAGACGATTTCGGCCTACGACATGAACTTCAGCGACGCCATCTACGGGAAGGCGCCGCGCTACGTGTCGCGGGAGCGCCTCGGGCTGATGCTCGACCACGAATACAATCTGTTGATCGAGCGCCTCGCCGGGCCGCGGGGCGACCGCTCTACGTTTTTCGTCTTCGCCGACACCGTCGCAACCAAGGGCTACAAGACCACCAACGAGGCGCACGGTTGGATGGGGGTGCGTTTTCAGACCGAGCCCGGCGGCCCGGCCAGCGAGGTGCTGCTCCACGTGCGCATGTGGGATCAGGAGGCCGTGCTCCAGCAAGAAGCGCTCGGGCAGGCGGGCACAAATCTTATTTACGCCGCCTTCTACCACCGGGAAAACCCGAAGCAATTCATCGAGTCGCTGGCCGACGGCCTCGGCACGCAGCGCATCGAGGTCGACATGCTGAAGTTCAGCGGCCCGGCGTTTGCCGGCGTCGACAACCGCATCATGGCGCTCCACCTGGTGCAAAGCGGCCTCACCAACGCTGTGATGTTCAGCCCCAAAGGCGAGGTGCTCCAGCCCTCTGAGGCGCTCTACAAGAAAGCCATTCTCGTCGAGCGCGGCAGTTTCCGCCCGGTCACGCATGTGAACATTGACATGCTCAACTGCGCCACCGCGCAGTTCGTGCAGGAGCCGGAGGTGAAGGGAAAGGACGTGGTCGTGCTCATGGAGATCACCATGAACAACCTCCTGGCCTCGGGCACCCTCGACGCCCAGGACTTCCTCCAGCGCGTGGATCTCCTCGGCGAGCTCGGCCTGACCGCGCTCATCTCCAACTATTCGGAATATTACCGGCTGACCTCGTATTTCCGCCGCTACACCAAGGAAATGATCGGCGTGCCGATGGGCATCAACAACCTCCTCGAGATCTTTAACGAGAAATACTACGAGAACCTCGAGGGCGGGATTCTGGAGTCGTTCGGGCGGTTGTTCCGCAACGCGGTCAAACTCTACATCTACCCGATGCGGCAGGACGCCTACGACCGCTACCTCTCGAAGGAGTCTGTCCATGGCGCCGGTTCCATCATCGGCCATCCGTTCGCCGCCAGCGTCCTCATCACGGCGAAGAACGTCCACGTCGCCGACCGCCTGCGCAACCTCTACGACTACCTCCTCGAAAACCACTACATCGACTGCATCGTCGGCTTCGACCAACACGTGCTCGGGGTGTTCTCTCGCGATGTGCTGGGCCGCATCCGTGACTCCGATTCCACCTGGGAGGCGATGGTGCCCGTCGGCGTGGCCGCCGCGATCAAGAGGCGGCGGCTGTTTGGCTACATTCCACCCGGCGACGCCCCGGCCGGGCAGATCGCGGCGAGTCAATGACGCTCACTGCCCTCGCGCCCGACCTCTGGGACCTCAACGCGCCGTTGAGTGTATTCGGAATGGCGCTGGGGCATCGGATGACGGTGGCTCGCCTGCCTGATGGCGGACTGTGGCTGCATTCGCCGGTAGAGTATTCGTCTGCGCTCGCGGAGGAGCTCGCCGCGCTCGGCCCGGTAGCGCACATCGTCGCGCCCAACGCCGTCCACGATACCTACCTCGAAGGCTGGTTCGCCGCGTATCCCGTCGCGCGCTTTCACGGCGCGCGGAGCTTCGCGACGTTTCGCCCGGATCTGAAATTCACTGATGTGCTCGGGGACGCGCCCGCGGCCGTGTGGAGGGACGCTTTCGACCAACAGTTGCTCCGCGGGATGCCGCGACTGAACGAGGTGGCGTTCCTCCATCGCGCTTCGCGGACGCTCATTCTTACCGACCTCGCCTTCAACCTTGGGCCGGACCTGCCATTGCTCAGCCGGGTGCTGCTCCGGCTGAACGGTTGCTACGGCAAGTTTGGCCCTTCCCGATTGCTCAAGACCACGATCAAGGATCGCGCCGCGCTGCGCCGTTCGCTCGACCGAATTCTGGAATGGGACTTTGACCGCGTCGTCGTCAGCCACGGTCGCAATCTCGATACCGGCGGCAACCACGCGCTGCGCGAGGCATTCGACTTCCTCTAGATTCAATCTGGAACTGATAAAATCAGGAATAGCGCCTACCGAAGTCCTTTCTGCTTTCCTGAGCTCCGGATAATTTTTCCGTGTCTTCCGCATATTCCGTGGGCAACTTCCCGCGTTCCGCCATGCGCTTCCACAAATACCACGCCCTCGGCAACGACTACATTGTCCTCGATCCGCGCGATTTCCCCTCGTGGAAACCCGCCCCGACGATCGACCAAATTCGCGTCGTCTGCCACCGGAATTTCGGCGTCGGCTCCGACGGCATTCTCTGGGGCCCGCTGCCCTCGCAGCAGTCTCAATTCGGCCTCCGCATCTTCAATCCCGACGGTTCGGAGGCCGAGAAATCCGGCAACGGCCTGCGCATCTTCTCCCGCTTTCTCTGGGACCAGGGCCTCGTCAAGAATCCCAACTTCACGGTCGAGACGCCCGGCGGCCACGTGCAGGTCGCGATCAAGGAGGGCGGCAAACTCCTCACCATCGCGATGGGCAGCGTGAGCTTCGACAGCACAAAGATCCCCGTGAACCTCGCCGGCGCACCGCGCGAAGTAATCAACGAAAAAATCCAGATCCTCGACCGCGAGTTCACCTACTGCGCCGCCACCATCGGAAACCCGCACTGCGTGATTCCCCTGCCGGCGGTTACCGCCGAACTGGCCCACAAATACGGCCCGCACCTCGAGACGCATCCCAATTTCCCGCGCAAGACCAACGTTCAGTTTCTCCAAGTCCTCGACCGGAAAAACATCCGCATCGAAATCTGGGAGCGCGGCGCTGGCTATACGCTCGCGTCAGGTAGCAGCTCCAGCGCTTCGGCCGCCGTGGCGCATCGCCTCGGGCTCGTCGATCGCGAGGTGACCGTCCACATGCCCGGCGGCCAAATCGGCATCGCGATCGGCGATAGCTTCTCGATCATGATGACTGGCACCGTCAATAAAGTCGCCGACGGCGCCATGGACCCGGAGCTGTTCGACGTGAAAGTCTGAGGCGAGTCGGTTCGCCGCCACCTGTCATGCCCTTCGCCGTCACCCAGCGCGAGAAATGGATCCTCGCTGTCATCGCCCTGCTGATCATCTTGGGTCTGGCTGGGATGGCGTGGCTTTAGGCCTTGGCTCGCCGCGAATAGCCTCGCCAAGCCGCCGGTCGCTGCATCTTTTTTGGACCGGCGCACGTATGAAAGTGAGATGTCCATTTCAATTACCTGTTTTCCCGACGGCCTCTTCCACGCCGTGGCGGAGCGGGAGGGCATCCCTACGGGGAGGGAGCGCGGTCGGATGACACCACCCACCGCCACCAACCCGACCCCACCGGACGAGCGCCAGCAGATCGACGCGCAACTGCTACAACGCGTGGCGAAGGGCGACAAGCAGGCTTTCGGCGAACTCTACGATCGCTTCTCCGGCCCGCTGCTCGGGGCCGCCCAGCAAATCCTGCGCGACTCTGCCGAGGCGCAGGACATCGTGCACGACGCCTTTGTGACCGTCTGGGAAAAGTCCGCGACCTTCGAGGTGACACGCGGCAGTGCCTTCGCCTGGGCGGTCACGCTCGTCCGCAATCGCGCCATCGACCGTGTGCGCATGCGCCGCCGGCGCGCCGATTTGCTCGCGCAGTCCGTCCCTTCCGATTTCGGATATGCCGACGCGGCGACAGAAACGATCGGTAGCGACTCCGCCGCCCTTGGCGACGACGCCCGCGCCGTCCGCGCGGCGGTTTCCACCCTGCCCGTCGAGCAAAAGCGTGCCCTCGAACTCGCGTTCTTCAGCGGCCTTACTCAAGAGGAAATCGCACGCAAGCTCTCCGCCCCGCTCGGCACCGTGAAGGCCCGCATTCGCCGCGGCCTCTTAAAACTCCGCGAGTCCCTCGCGCTCCGGCCATGATCGACGAGCAACACGAAGAGCTCGCCTCGCTTCACGCCCTCGATCTTTTGGAGGGGTCGGAACTCGCCCAATTTGAAAAGCGTCTCGGCGGCGACCCTGAGTTGCAGGCGCTCGTAGCCTCCCTGCGCGAAGCGGCCGCCGCTGTGGCGCACACCGCCCCGGCGGTGCGGCCTCCCGCGACCTTAAAGGACCGCGTGCTCGCCTCGATCGAAGCGCTCGAGAAACCGGCCGCAGCGGCCGGCAACGTGATTCGCCCCTCTCCCTCCGTCTTTCGGCCGACCGCGTTTATTCCTTGGGCCGTGGCGGCCAGTTTGGTCGTCGCTACGGTGTGGCTCGGCCAGCGCTACATGTCCGTGCGAACGGAGGCCGAGTCTTTGCAACAAGCGCAGAAGGTCGCCGATCTCGCGCTGAGGGAGACGCAGCAGCAGCTTGAGGCTGAGCGCATCATTGCCCGCCGCCAGATGCAGGAGACTCAGCAGCAAGTCGCCGCCACCGGCACGCAACTCGAAACCACCCGCGCCCAGCTGACCGATCGGGAGCGGCAGTTGGCGGAGGCCCGCGACCAAACCGCCGAACGCGAGCGCCTAATCGCCGAGACGCGCAACCAGCTCACGACCCGTGAGCGCGAAATCGCCACCCTCACCCAGCGGATCGACATCTTCACCGGCGCCACCGAGGAGATCGGCCGCAAGCTGGGCGAGGCCCAGCAACAGGTCGCCCGCCTGACCGACGAGCTCAAATCGCAGGGCGACTTGGCGACCTTCAAAATCACCGCCCTCGCCTCGTTGCTCAAGAATTCGCCCCAAGCCTTGGCCGTCGCGGTCTGGGATCCGGGCAAACAGGAAGGCGTGCTGAAGGTCGAGAAGCTCCCGGCCTTGCTGGCCAATCAGGACTACCAACTCTGGATAGTCGATCCGCAGTATCCAAATCCGGTCGATGGCGGCGTCTTCACCGTCGATCCCGCGAAGGGTGAGCGCACGATAAAATTCAAGGCCAAGCAGCCCGTCGGCGCGGTGAATGCGTTTGCCGTCACGCTCGAGCGCAAGGGTGGCGTGCCTAAAGCAGAGGGACCGTTCGTCTTACTTGGCAAGTGACGCCCCCGCCGTGGCGGGGTCAGCCTGACCATACCCGCGCCTCGAAAACCGCACTTGCCAGTCGCCGGGGTGGCCGGAAATCTCCGCGCCGATGATCATCAAACCCAAGGTCCGGGGCTTCGTCTGCGTCACGGCTCATCCCGAAGGCTGCGCGGCGCACGTGCAGACATGGATCGACCACGTGAAGTCCGGCGGCCCGATCAATCACGGCCCGCGCAAGGTCCTCGTGATCGGCTCCTCCACCGGCTACGGCCTCGCGTCGCGCGTCGCGGCCGGCTTCGGCTCGGGCGCGGCGACGCTGGGAATCTTTTTCGAACGCCCGTCCGAGGAGGGACGCTCTGCGACGCCCG
>JBDSGI010000361.1:0-2840 GCA_039919035.1 Opitutaceae bacterium | reverse complement strand
GTCGTGCCGGTGACGAAGACCTTTGGCTTCACCGTCTCGGCCGGCTATTCGCTGCAATACACCCCGCAGTCCAACACCGCCAACCAGTGGGTGGGTGGCGGCCTCGCCTCCAACGCCACCGCCACCGCTCTCACCGGCCGCCCTGCCACGACGCCGGACAATCCCTACCTCGCGATTTTCTCGTGGCGCGACAGCGGCAAGGACACCTCGCGCCAGTCCTTCGCCACAACGGTGGATTGGAAACCGGCGCCCCGCGATCGGCTCACCTTCGGCTTTTCCTACGGCATGCTGAAGGAGCACTTCGCGACGCGCTCGCAGACCTTCACGATCAACCGCGTCGCCCCCGGTAACTGGAGCCCGGACCACACTTGGGGCCAGGTGAGCACCTTCCCGACCACGGGCACCGCGATCAACGCCGGCCAGATGACGATCGGCAACAACGGCCGCATCCGCCCCGGCCGCACGGTTACCCCGACGCTGCGCTGGTTGCACGACGGCCCCGTCTGGAAGTCCGACGCCGGCATGGCCTACGGCAATTCGCGGATCGATTACCAGGACATCGACAAGGGCGCGTTCAATGGAATGACGATCCAGCGCAACAACGTCCAAATCCTCTTCGACGACATTTTCTATCTCCGCCCCGGCAAGATCACCGTGCTCGATCCCGATGGCCGTGTCGTGGATCCCTCCAAGCTGGAAAATTACTCGCTGGTCTCGGCCAACAGCAACCGGCAGCGCACCTACGACACCACGCGCCAGGCCTACGCAAATATCCGCCGCGATATTTTTATCCGCGACACGCCCGTCACGATTAAGGCTGGCACGGACATCCGCACCAAGGTCCGCGACCTCCGCGGCCCCGGTGGCAATCTCGAGACCTATACTTACGTGGGCGCCGACGGTCGCGCCAGCACCACGCCGACCACCCAGGCTGGTCTCGTCAATGACGACAGCCCGCTCCGTTTCCTCGATGTGCCGTATTCGGAGCGTATCCCCGATTACGGGCTGCCGAAGCAGCAGCAGGTGGACAACGGCAAGCTCTGGCGCGACTACCAGGCCAACCCGACCCACTGGACGCGCAACGCCAACAATGACTTCATCGCGGTCACCAATTTTTCCAAGCGCGCCGAAGAGATTATTTCGTCCGCCTTCATTCGCGGCGATGTTTCCCTGCTCAAGCACCGGCTTCACATCACCGGCGGCGTGCGCGCGGAGCAGACCAACATCGACGCCGAGGGCCCGCTCACCGATCCGACTCTCGCCTACCAGCGTGACACCGCCGGCAACGTGCTGCGCGGCCCCACCGGCACACCGCTGCTGATTGTCCCGACGAATGCGGGCCTGCCCTATTCCCAGCTCACCCGGGTCGAGCGCGGCACGCGGGCGAAGAAGGAATACCTGCGCCTCTTCCCCAGCATCAACGCCAGCTACAATATCACGGACGCCCTGATTGGCCGCGTCGCCTACTCGCAGTCCGTCGGGCGGCCCGACTTCAACCAATACTCGGGCGGCGTCACGCTCCCCGACCTGGAGAACCTCAACGCCAATTCTCGCATCGCCGTGAACAACGCCTCGATCAAGGCGTGGCAGGCGGAGACCTACATGGCGCGGCTGGAGTATTACTTCGGCAATGTCGGCAGCCTTTCGATCGGCGCCTTCATTCGCGATTTCGATAGTTTCTTCGTCAACGTGACCAGTATCGTGACGCCCGCTTTCCTCGCCACTTACGGCCTCGACGAGGCCGAGTATGGCTCGATTCTCGTCACCACGCAGTTCAACGATCCGGAGCGCGTGCGCCAGAATGGATTCGAAATCGACTACAAGCAGGCGCTCACGTTCCTGCCCCACTGGGCGCGCGGCGTGCAGGTTTTCGCCAACATCAGCTCCCAGCGGGCGAAGGGCACGGACAATCTCCAGGACATGAATCCCTTCACTGCCAACTGGGGCGTGAGCCTTACGCGGCAGAAATTCAATCTCCGCATCAACGAAAACTATCGCGGTATCCAGCGTCGCGGCGTCGTGGCGAGCACGGCGACGAACAGCATCGAGCCCGGCACCTACAATTACCGGCCGAAGCGGCTCTACGTCGATATCACCGGTGAATATTATTTCCGCCGCACACTCGGGGTCTTTTTCGCGCTGCGCAATATCGGCGGCGCGACCGAAGACACCAAGATCTACGGCGCCAGCACGCCGCGCTACGCGCGCTACCGCCAGCACGACGACTACGGTGGCTCGCTCTGGACGGCCGGAATCAAGGGATCGTTCTGAGGCCCGTCAGGAAGCGGTTCGCCCTGATCGGAACGGCTTGTCGGCCCGGTTATCTTCGCGGGTCGGGCTGCGCTTTGGCCGCTCAACGGCCCCGCTCCTTCGCCCTGCGCGATTGGGCCGGCACCGAGGAGAGGCCGAAGCGACCGCGAAAGCGTTTGCGGATGAAAGGCGCGACTTGGGGCGCCGCGGTTATGGTCGCGGTGTTCTCGGCAATTCGTTAGCCAGCGATGATGGCGCCGACTCTGACCAGTCGAGCCTCGGTTACTCTTGGCCACGGGCTGAGCTGGCGCGCTGCTCCCGAATGATCGCGTTAATCGCTCTGGCGAAAGGGCGATTGCGCTCGCTCAGGGGCGGATCTTCGCGGGCGTGGTGAGATACTTCAGCAGAAAGTCCCGCTCGGTCGCGGACCCGTTCGCCGGCGGTTTGATCGCGAGACCGGGAATGTCGGCGACGACCGTGACGCCGACTTCGCGGCAGCGATCATAGATCGCTTGGGCGTGCTTGGGGTGATGCAGAAACTCTCCCCGGCTGGTGATCGGGCCGCCGTTGCCCGGGGAGGAAAGAAACAC
>JBDSGI010000360.1:0-2555 GCA_039919035.1 Opitutaceae bacterium | reverse complement strand
CTATTGCGAAAGCGATGCGACGTGATGCGGCGGCCCTTGAGGCTCGGGCATTGCAGCGTCGCTTGCTTCACCGCCAGATCGAGGCGGCACGAGACGCCGTCATGGCTGAGTGGTCCGGCCCAGCGATTGGTGAAGACAAACTGATCGGGTGCGATGCGATTGGCAGTGCACCAGCGTCGCAAGCGTCGCGCGGTTTGAGGCCACAGCGGCACTTCGCGTTCTTTGCGCCCCTTGCCGTGGAGCAGAACGATGTCGTCGTGCATGTCGCGTGCGCGAAGTTGCAGCGCCTCGGAAATCCGCGCGCCGGTGTTGTAGAGCAGCGTGAACAGGATGAGGTCGCGCCGGCCAGACCATGTGTTTTGGTCAGTGGCGGCGAGGACGGCGTTGATCTCTTCGCGCGTCATGAAGCCGAGGGCGGCGCGGGATGATTTTTTGAGCGGGATCGCGAGAATGCGCTGGCCCGGCCCAAGGAACTCCAGTGCGGCGGTGCCGAGCACGTAGCGCACAAAGGTGCGGATGGCGGCGAGCCGGACGTTGCGGGTGCGGGGCGAGTTGCGCCGCGTGCGCTCGAGATGATCGAGGAAGGCGAGGATCGATTCCGGGGTGAGCGCGGCGAGCGTGAGTTGGTCGATGGAGCGGCGATTTTGCTCGGCTAGGAAATGGAGCAACAGACGAAAGGTGTTCCGATAACTGAGCCGGGTATGCGGGCTGAGGTTGCGCTGAGTTGCGAGATACTCGGCGAAAAACCGCTGCACGAGTCCCGCGAAATCATCCGTGGGATTATGGGCTCGGCGGGCCATGGTGATGGAAGCGCCGGAACGTGTCGGCCGCGGCGTGCAGCGAACGTGGATCGCTGGTGACATACCACCAGGTGGACGCGAAGTTCTTGTGCCCAAGATAGCGGGCGAGGAGCAGCAGGTAATGCGAAACCGGTTTTGCCTGCACGCTCCACTCCGCGATCCAGCGCGAGGCGAAGGTGTGCCTGAAGTCGGTCATCCGCGGGCGCGGAAAATCGCCTTTGCTCGCCATGCCGGCGATGAGCCGGTCGAAGACGGACTCGGTTGGTCCCGTGCCCAAGGGCCGGCCGGTCACGCCGACAAAGAAGGAATCGGTGAAAGGAAAACAGCGACGACGCAGCGCTGCGTAGCGGCTGAGCGCATGGACCGCGGTGGAGTGTAATGGGATCGTCCGCTCTGGACTGGCTTTGAACGGAGCGATGCGCAGTTGCCCGGCCCTCGGATTAAAATCGGCGAGCGTTAGTTGGCGTGCTTCGCCCGAGCGGATGCCGGTGCAGGCCATGAGGCCGATGAACGTCTCATACGTGAGCGGATGCAGCGGGCCGTAATGCATCGTGAGGGTGCGCGTCCGACGCAGGATCGAACGAACCTGCGCCAGCGTGTAGATATGAGGCCGCAGGCGGCCGTAACCTCGACCAAGCAACCCGGAGGGAGGGATCTGCGTGCGTGGATCGAGTGCGAGACAATAGCGCGCGAAGCCCCGCAGCGTGCTGAGCAATCCGACTTGCGTGGTGATTTTGCGCGCGGGGTCTGCGGTCACCCATTCCAGCGCACGCGCGGCGGTCAACGGCCGTCCCGGCGCGACGCGGTCCATGAACGCGGCAAACGCCACCACGCGGCCTGCGTCGGTCATCTTGTAGCCGAGCATCTGCCGGTGCGCCACGTAGCGGCGCGCCAAACCCAGCATGGAAACATGACGTGTTATGTGGGCCATGGTCGGACCAGCGGCCGCAGGTCGTCGGCTCCTGCGTGGGTGTAGAGGTTCGTCGTCTTCAGCAACCGATGGCCCAACAGGTCGGCGATCTCCTTCAGATTGGCGCCGTGGCGCATCAGCCGCGTGGCAAAGGCGTGGCGCAGACGGTGAGTGCCAGCCTGCTTCAGGTGACACCGTTGACACGCCCGCCACATGGCGGCCGAGACGGTGGCTGTGGTGACCGCGCGCCCGGCGAGCGTGCCGATGCCGACGAAGAGAAAGTCGTGGTCGGTCCGCGGCCGAATTTGCAGGTAATCGCGAAGGGCCGACGCCACATGCGCCGGGAGCGGCAGCACTCTGCCGCGCCCGCCCTTGGCCGCCGGCACGGTGATAGAGGCTCGCTCGCCATCGATGCTACTCAACCGAAGCCGCACTATCTCGACACGGCGCAACCCGAGTTCCGCCATGCACACTGCCATAGCCCGGTCACGGCGGCCGGCGGCGGTGCGGCGATCAAACGAAGCGAGCAAGCGTCGACGCTCCTCTTCGCTCGCCACATCGCAGCGCGGTGCACGCCCTCGCTCCGAGAACGTCGGCACGACCTCCGCCAGCAGCGGCGGACAACGGCCGCGCAAGTGGACGAACCGAAAAAACTGCCGCAAGATGCACAGCTCGCTGTTGAGCGACCGCGGGCTATAATCGTCACGCCGAAGCTTTGCCGCGTAACGCCAGATGTCGGCACACCGCACTCGCTGCCAAACCGCTGGCTTCGCACCAAACTGCCAGCGCAGATAACGCCGTGCCACTCGCAGATACTGATAACGGCTGATGGACGCCAGCCCACG
>JBDSGI010000359.1:0-8067 GCA_039919035.1 Opitutaceae bacterium | reverse complement strand
GCAACATGGGCCGGATGTTCGCGGTTGAGCGTGCGGGTGCCGGCGGCGGTTTCGACGGTCACGGGGCCGTGGTCGAACACGGGAAACTCGATTTGCCCCTCGGTGCCGGTGATGCTGAAGCAGTCGCGATGCACGCCGGCGGCGAAATCCCAGAGGCCCGCCCCGGGGATTCCCTCGGCGGTGCGAAACGACATCGCGACCGTGTCCTCCGGCGCGTAGGCGGAGACGAGGTTGCTCGCGGCCCCGGTTACGTCGCGCATCGGGCCGAAAAAGAAATCCATCAAATCGATTGCGTGCGACCCCACGTCGAGAAAATGCCCGCCGCCGGCCGCATTGGCTGTGATGCGCCAGCCACCGTCGCGTCGGTGAAACGGCTCGGCCTGAAAATACCGAATGCCGGTCACCCGCCCGATGACCGCTTGATCGAGCAGCTCCTTCACAAGGAGGAAACGCGGCAGGCGTCGGCGGTAATAGGCGACAAAGAGCGGCAGGCGGGCCTGCGCGAAGGCGTTTAGCATGGCATCGCACTCAGCGGTGTGGCGAGCCATCGGCTTCTCGACGTAGGCGGGCTTCCCGGCGGCGGCGACCTTTAGTGCGCAGGCCAGATGCGCGTCAGGCGGAGTCGCGATGTAAACCGCGTCGACCGCTGGATCGGCGAGGAGCGCATCGACGTCGGCATACCAGCGCGGCACACCGTGGCGTTGCGCATAGTCGGCCGCGCGGGCCGCGTCGCGCCGCATCACCGCCGTGAGCGCGGAACCCTGCGCCAGACGGAAGCCCGGGCCGCTTTTCAACTCGGTCACGTCGCCACAGCCAATGATGCCCCAGCGCACACACGGGCGATCGCGAAAAAAACCAGAGGGGTGCGCGGGTTGAATGCGGGCGGTCGTCATGTGAACTCGGACTCAAGGAAACCGGCGCACACTTGTCGATAGAGGGCGGGCGGCGGAATGTGGCGCAGATTGGGCGGAAGTTATGGTCGTCGTGGGTTAGGGCAGGGGTGGCCGGCGGAGTAGTGTAGAAGCGTGTCCATGGGGCGCAGCCGGGCCGCAGCCAGGCAAAGCCATGCACTGAGCAAACGGACTGGTTCGCATGGTGGCGAAAGGGCACGTGGTCAGGCTTGAAGGGGAGGTTTTCGTCGATCGCCCTTGGTCGGTCGAAGTGAACCGAGACGGATTTTTTGTAATAACCATGAAACTTTTTGTGGACAAGAACGCCTAGACCATGAATCGCTCTTGGTGGGCTTTCTTGTGGTTATCATTACCCTCGTGATTTTTTTGGTGTTGGTGGCGGCGTCTGTGCTGACGCTGGTGATTGCCGCGCGCTCGGCTTCCGAGGGGTTTGAGGACGAGATTGGCTTCCACCGTGTGAAAGCCCCCCGTTCCACCATGGCGGAAGACCCAGGCAAGCCGGTGTAATACACCTCCTGGGATTTCCGGAATCTCGCTGAGGATCGGAGGTGGCTTGACCACGTGGCATTTTGGGTGTCCCACAGGCCATGAAAATCAAGTCGGCGGAATTTGTGCAGAGCTCCCCCGAATTGAAGGGGTGTCCGGTGTGGGCCCGGCCGGAGTTTGCCTTCATCGGTCGTTCCAACGTGGGGAAATCCTCGCTGATCAACCTGCTCACGGAGCGGCGGGAGTTGGCACGGGTGTCCGACACCCCCGGGAAAACGCAGCTGATTAACTTCTATTTGATCAACGGGGCTTGGAGCTTGGTGGATTTGCCCGGCTACGGCTACGCGCGGGTCGGAAAAGAGCAGCGTTACGGATTCAATCAGGCGGTCGCTGATTTCTTGGAGAAGAGAAAAAATCTCCGCATGGCCTTTGTGCTGATCGACTCGCGCCTGCCCCCGCAGGCGATCGACCTCGAATTTCTGGGGTGGCTGGGGAATTGTGTCGTCCCGTATGCGCTCGTCTTCACGAAGACCGACAAGATTTCGGCCACGCAGGTCAAAAACAATGTTGAGGCGATCATGAAAGCGGTCCGCGGGACGGACCGTATTTCTGGCGAAATATTTCTTACCTCGGCCAAAACGAAAGCGGGGCGGGCCGAAGTTCTGCGCCGGATCGAAGCTACATTGCAGGAACCAGAAAACTGAGGTTCCCCCCCTAACCGGTGGAGTTTGGAATCGCCGGAGATCTTTCAATTAGGCGGCCACTCAGCCAATCCTCCTGCGCTCCGGGAACGAGCCGGCTCATTATGGTTTGGTCCTGCTAAAGCACACGAGCGGGGAGGGCCGCTCACGCTGAGTTTATTCTGCGGTTCTCAAATCGTGGCCGCGAGCGGATGGTCCGGGGGAGGGTTTTGAAATCTTGATCCAGGACTGGGGAATCAGCTGCATAAATTTGGTCTGTGAGATTCTCGCTACACTAACTAGGTGTTATTCCCTGTATGGGCCATTTTCTGGGTCGTTTGGTCAGGAGGAGATTGGCCCATGGCGCGGCAGGACAAAATTTGATATCGTTTAGAAGATTCTTAAGTCGCTGGAGAAGAAAATTTAGAAGACAGGTAATGAGATTCTGATCGTCATCGCTTTTAGGCCGGACGCTGAAGTTTGGCTATGCGAAAAGTCCGCAAAGTTTCAACCAGACGCTGTTTTGTTACAAATTATCGACTTGGACCTCGCGCAATAATGCTCCATCAATCTCTCCAGTGCCACTCATGAAAGCCGCCAGCTTGTCTTCCTCTGTTTCGGTGAAATGCGGTTTGCCGCCATTGCCGGTTTGGAAGCGATTATTGGATATCTTGTGCTGCCTGGCGGTTTTGCCGTTCTTTGTGGTCTTCACCTTCTTGGCCGCGATCGTCACGGCGATCGCCTCTCCTGGTCCGGTCTTCTTTCGGCAGGAACGAGTGGGTTACCTGGGTCGTCGGTTCAAGCTCTACAAATTTCGGACGATGCACATCAGTGCAGATGTCACGACTCATCAGGCTCATTTTACCCAGCTGATGCGGTCGAATGTCCCTATGCAGAAGCTGGACGGCAAAGGTGACTCGCGATTGATTCCCGGGGGTTGGCTTCTTCGTGCCTCGGGGCTCGATGAACTCCCGCAGATTATCAATGTGCTGCGGGGTGAGATGAGTCTCGTCGGGCCACGCCCCTGCATTCCTTACGAATATACGCAGTATTCGACAGCCCAACGTGAGCGTTTTAATGCCGTTCCTGGCCTGACGGGACTATGGCAGGTCTCTGGGAAGAATCGGACTACGTTTGACGAAATGATCCGACTCGACGTGCAATACACCCAGCGCAAGTCGCTCGCCTTGGATTTGGGTATTATTGTTCGCACGGTTCCGGCCCTCATCACCCAGATCCTCGACACGCGTCGAGCGAAGGTTAAGCATGCGAAGTCTGCGTCGCGCGGGGCGGAAGCCAGTGCCAAGGTCGACGCCCGGAATTCGGTCGCGGTTGTTGCCCAGTCGTTGCAGGCCGAAGCGAGATCCTGAGGCGAACGACGCTGGCCGGGCCGTAGGCTTGGTCACGTCGGCGAGCTTGCCAGTCCGCCGTCCGCGACATCTTCTGGACAGGTGCTGAACTATTTTTGCGTCTCGCCCTGGTCGAAAAAGCGCGGATTCATTCGCGCGCTGGCGGTGGGAGCGGGTGTTACTTTGATTTTGTCTTCGTGCCGGGATCAGAAGACGGGCGAAAAGCCCCCGACGCCTCCCCCTGCTCCCGCTGCCACCAGCGCGCCCAGCCCCGCTGTGCCTGAGGCCGTCCGAAAGTTGTTCGGCCGATGGATGCGGGCGGATGGCGGTTACGTGCTGGAAATCCGCAGTGGTGACATCAGTGGCGTGCTCGATGCGGGTTATTTTAACCCCAAGCCGATTCGCGTTTCTCGCGCCGTGTGGATGCAAGGTGGCCAGGGCCTGCAGGTGGCGGTTGAGCTCAACGATGTTGGCTACCCCGGCGCTACCTATGTCTTGAAATACGATGCGCCCACCGACCGATTGGTTGGACAATACACCCAGCCCCAAATGCAGCAGACGTTCGACATCGACTTCGTTCGTCAGGCGCAGTGATTTGTCTGTCTCCGCCGGCAACGAAATCCAACCTCCATGCGCAGCGTAGTGCGGGGCACGACCATCCGCTGTGAACGCTGCCGGCAGCCCTCCCGGTGGTGTATTTGCGACGGGTTGCGGCCAGTGTGGTGTCCGCTCCAAGTCGACGTTTTGGCGCATCACCGCGAGATCTACCGGCCGAGCAGCACGGGACTCCTGATTCGGCGGGTGTTGCCCGAGTCGCGCCATCACGTATGGCGCCGCGAACGCCACCTCAGCGCGCACGACGTCCGGCTCCCCGGTCGAGAGCTTTGGATTGTCCACCCGCACGGCCCGCCAGCTCCCGGTGGAGCGAGGGCGGAGGATGTCCAACTCCTACTCCTCGATGGGGCCTGGGGCGAGGCATCGTCGATGGCTCGTGAAGTCGCGTCTTGGGGCCGGACGGTGAGCCTGCCGATTACGGGTGAGAGTCGCTATTGGCTGCGAGCGCAAACGGACGCCGGGCGGTTTTCGACTGTCGAGGCACTGCTTTTTCTCCTGCGCAGTTTCGGCCTTCACGAGGCCGCCGGAGTGCTCGCCGCACAATTTGAATTGCACGTTTATGTGGGACTGCGGGCACGCGGCCGCAAGGAAACAGCCGAGGCATTTCTCGCCGGGTCCAATCTCGCGGCTGAATTTCCCGCCTTGCTGGCTGCGCTTCACACTCGCCGTCCCCACCACGCTTGCGCGGCCCCGGACGCCTAGAGCTTGGAACTCCTCAGTCGCGCGACTTTTTTGCGGCATGTGGCGCGAAATCCCTTATGCACGGTTTTGTCCCGGTTTTGTTTTCCCGCCCTTCGATGCCACTCGTTTCGATTTTCATCCGCCGTCTGTGTTCCCTTTGGGTGGCATTGTCGTTCGTGCGCGCATTGTGCGCGGAGCCGGGTGAAACGGTCGACGCCACGTTTCCGCGTGCGCCCGTCGATTGGCTGGAAACGCAAGTGACGCTCGCGTGCCGGGGCTTTTCGGGGGGGGCGATTGATGGGATTCGTGGGCCCCAATCTGTCGCCGCCTTGGCGGCGTTTCAACGCCGCGAGGGCATTGAGCCCAGCGGCGAGCTCGACGCCGCCACGCTTGAGCGGCTCACGCTTGCCCAGCCCGCCCTCGCAGAATTCTCCCTCACGAAAAAAGATCTCGCCTCACTGGTCGCCGTGCCGCCGACGTGGCTCGAAAAATCCCAGCAGCCCGCGCTTGGGTATGCAACCGCCTTGGAACTCGCCGCCGAGCGCTTCCACGCGGGCCCGGCGTTTCTGCGCCGGCTCAATCCTGGCCTCAAGTGGGAGGAGATTTCACCCGAGACGACGTTTCGCGCACCCGCCATCACGCGCGTGGAGAAATCCGCTTTGGGCTTGGCGGCCCGCGTCGAGATCCGTCTTGCCGAGCGCGTCCTTGAAATCCTCGATCAGGATTCGCGCGTGATCGCCCATTTCCCGGTGAGCATCGCGCGCAAGGCGGAGAAGCGCCCGCTCGGCGATCTACGCGTCACGGTCGTCGTCCCCGATCCCGACTACACGTTCGACCCGGCGGTGTTTCCCGAGTCGGCCGAGGCCCGCGAACTCGGGCGCAAGCTTATGATCCCTCCGGGCCCGAACAATCCTGTGGGCGTCGCTTGGGTCGGCCTCGATCGTCCCGGCTACGGCATCCATGGCACGCCCGATCCGGAAAAAGTGGGTCGCACCGAGTCGCACGGCTGCTTCCGCCTGGCCAACTGGGACGCCCGCACGCTGCTCGCCTTGGCGTGGGTCGGGCTGCCCGTCGCCGTCGAACCGTGACGCCGGGTGAGCTTCGCCAGATCGGATTCGACTTGGACTGCCCCGGCCCTTTGATTCGCGCCAGTCCATCCGTGAACCCAGTGGCGGCAACTGACCCCGCCGAGCTTCCCAGCACACCATGAAACACCATTGTTCCGATCGCGGCTTTGCGCCGCTTGCCCGGCTGTTGCGCCTCGCTACGAGCCTTTTCCTCCTCACCGTCGCCGGCGCTGCCGCCCTGGCCCAAAGCACCGGCACGATTTCCGGCAGCATCACGAGCACTGCCACGCGCAACGGCCTGCAAGGCGCGCTCGTCACTGTGGCCGGGAAAAATATTTCCACGTTCACGGACAACGCGGGCGCCTTTACGCTATCCGGCGTGCCTGCCGGGACGCAGGAGCTCATCGTCTCGTATTCCGGTTTCACCGACGGCCGCGAGCGCGTGACCGTCTCGGGCAATCAGCCCGCGCGCGTCGATCTCGCGCTGAAATCGTCGGACACGGTCACGATGGAAGCCTTCACTGTGGCCTCGGTCCGCGAGGGTCAGGCCTTGTCGCTGACCGAGCAGCGCAATGCGGTTAACGTGAAAAACGTCACCGCCTTCGACGAATGGGGCATCCTCCCGACGCAAAATGTTGGTGAACTTGCGTCCCGCCTGCCGGGCATCACCTTCACGACCGACGAAGACCAACTGATCAACAACATCAGCATCGGCGGCCAGCCGGCGAGCTACACGCGGCTTAACATCGACGGCATGTCCTCCACCGGTGTGGGTGGCGACGGCCGCACCGCCACGCTCCACTCGTTCTCGGGTTCCAACTACGAGGCCATCGAGATCATCGCCGGCCAGACGCCGGATAAGCGCGCCGATTCCTTGGGCGGCCAGGTGAACCTCAAGACCCGCTCGCCGCTCGCGATGTCCGAGCGCCGCCGCATCAACTACAACGTCTCCGCGCGTTACTTCCCTTCGTGGTCGGACCGCAACTTTGCCGTGTCTGAGCGGCCGTGGCGCCCCGACCTTAGCTTCAGCTACACTCAAGTTTTTGATGTGGGGCAAGGGACGCGCAATCTCGGCATCGTGATCGGTGCCGCCTACCAGGAGGTGATCAATCCGCACGACTGGGACATCAATCTCTACGAGAACACCACGAATCCCGTCGCCCAGCTCCGCGACTACACCCGCATGAGCGGGTTCAACGATCGGTTTCTCACCGCGTTCAGCGGGCGGGTTGATTATCGCGTCTCGCGTTCGACCCAAGTCTCGCTCCGGTTCCTTTACAACGCCGGTTCCGAGCCCTTCTTCAATTACACGGCGGTGAATCCCTGGGTTTCCACCAACCTCACGATCAACGATCCCGTGACCAATCCCAACGGCGCGATCAAGGCGGGCTACACCGCCAATCGCATCGAAATCCTGCCCGTCAACAACACCACCCTCCAACCGGGTGGCGTGGCTGTCGGCGCGGCGCAGATGCGCCTGAACCCGCAGCTCTATTCCTTCACGAGCAAGAACCCCACCGGCACCCTCGCCTTCGAACACAACTGGGGCCGCCTCAAGGTTGATCACGCTTACCGCTGGTCTAACACGCACTGGGATTTGGGTGCCGGTCGTCAGCGTGAAAGCGGCGCCGTCGCCCTGCGCACCAAGGGCGCTGTCGGGTTCATCCTCGACAATTCCGATCTCCGCGGCCGGGTTTATACGCCGACGGGCGGCGTCAACGTTTACGACGCGGCAAGCTACACTCCGTTCGTGATAACGGCGGCCAATACCACGACCCAGCCTGTGCCCGTGACGTCCACCGTGTTCAGCAAGCGCGACACGGTCACCGACACCAACGAGGTCAGCGCCACGATCAATGCCTCGTATCTGCTCCCCACTGAGCTTCCGATCACGATCAAGACCGGCCTCGATACGGTGAACCGCCGCGTGAACAATCGGCAGGTTTATCCGCGCCGTTGGTTTGGCGTGGTCGGTAGCGTTCTGCCTACCACTGGTCTCGTGCCCCTGACCGAATTTGAGCGCCAGAATGGCGGCCCCCGCCTGCCCGTCGTCGATCCCGCCGCGATCAGCACCACGCTGGGCAATTCCGCGCTCTGGTATGAGGACGTGAACTTCACCGCGACCCAGCAATATACCAACCGGCGCATCATGGAGGAAGGTGTCGATGCCGCCTACCTGCAGGGTCAGACCAAGCTCGGTCAGCTTACCGTCCTCGGCGGACTTCGCGGCGAATGGGTGACGACGGACACCTTCACCTACTTCCGCGCCCGCACGACG
>JBDSGI010000358.1:0-4097 GCA_039919035.1 Opitutaceae bacterium | reverse complement strand
GCGCCCTTGCGCACGGTCTCGCGGGCTTTGCGGGCGGCCTCGCGGGCGCGGGCGGCATTGAGCGCCTTGTCCACGATGCGCTTCGCGACCGAAGGATTCGTTTCAAAATACATCATCAGTCCCTCGTAGGAAACGGAGCCGACGATGCTCTCCACCTCGGGCGAGAGTAATTTTACCTTCGTCTGCGACTCGAACTTCGGATCGCTGTGTTTAATCGAGATGACGGCGGCGAGGCCTTCGCGCACGTCGTCGCCCGTGATCTGAGGGTCCTTGTCCTTGAGGAGATTGTTGGTCTTGGAAAACTGGTTGATGGCGCGCGTGAGGGCGCTCCGAAAGCCCGAGAGATGCGTGCCGCCGTCGGGATTGTGAATCGTGTTGGTGTAGCAGAGGACCTGATCGTTGTAGGTGTCGTTGTATTGGAGCACGACCTCCACGTGGATCTCGGCCTGCTTGTCGTCGGTCTGGACGCTCGTCTCTTTGGAAATGCTAATGGGCTTGGGGTGGAGCGGGGTCTTGCCTTGGTTGAGCTGCTTTACGAATTCCTCGACGCCGTCCTTGTAGAAAAAGGTTTCCGATTTCGGCTCGGCGGGCCGCTCGTCGGTGAAGATGATTGTGAGACCCGAGTTGAGGAACGCCAGTTCGCGCAGGCGCTGGGCGATGCGGCCACCCTGAAACACCGTGGTTTCCTTGAAGATCTCCGCGTCCGGCTTGAAGGTGATGAGCGTGCCGGTGCCGCGGGCTTTGCCGACGACCTCGAGCTTCTTCACGGTCTTCCCGCGCTCGAATTTCATGTGATGCACCTGCTGATTGCGCGAGACCTCGACCTCGAACCACTCGGAGACGGCGTTGACGCACTTGGCGCCGACCCCGTGCGTGCCGCCGGAGAACTTGTAGCCGCCCTGGCCATATTTGCCGCCGGAGTGGAGCGTGGTGAGCACCATCTCGACACCGGGAATCTTGTATTGCGGATGGATGTCCACCGGGATGCCGCGACCGTCGTCACGGATGCTGATGGAGCCATCGACGTGGATGCTCACCTCGATCTTCTTGCAGTGACCGGCAAGATGTTCGTCGACGGAATTGTCGAGGACCTCGGAGACGCAGTGATGCAGCGCGCGTTCATCGGTGCCGCCGATATACATGCCGGGCTTCTTGCGCACCGCCTCGAGACCTTCGAGTTTCCCGAGCTGCGACGAATCGTAGGCGCCTGAGATCGGCTGGTTTTTCTGGGGTTCCGGGGTGTCGGGAGTTTCGGACATGAAGGTGAGTTTGAGCGGGTTTGGCGGGCCAAAAATGAAAGGAAAAACCTCTCGTGAATCGACGGGGGTGGCGAGGGTTTTTTTGAAAAAAAACCAGCGCCCGGAAGCCGTTCTGTGGCGATTAAAGGCTTGCGGTCTGCCGGGACGATGGGGACCCGCGGGGAAGCGAGCGCGCCAAGGGAAATCCGGCACGTTTCGTTTGACGGTCGCGGGGCCGGCGGCACAGTGGCGGCCCCATGCCGAACCCCGTGATCGAAACCCTCCTTATCCTGCAAGATCGTGACATGAAGCGGCTGGGTTTGGAGGGTCAGCTCAGGCAAGTGCCGGGCGATGTGGGCCGGGTGGAGGCCAAGATTACCTCGGAAAAAGCGGCCATTGAGGCGGCCCGCGCCGATTTGATGGCGCTGGAGGTGAAGAAGAAGAATCTGGAAAACGAGATCGGATCGGCCGAGGCAAAGCTGGCGAAATACCGGACCCAGCAGTCGATGGTGAAGAAGAACGACGAATATCAGGCGCTCGGTCACGAAATCGAGAACACAGACAAAGCGATCAGCGATTTCGAGGGGCAGGAGTTGGAGATTATGTATGCGATCGACGAGGCGAAGAAAAAATTCGCCGCCGCCGAAGCCGAGTTGAAGGCCAACATCGCGGGCCACGAGGCACGGATTAAAATGCTGCGTGAACGCGAGGTCAGTCTGGCCGCGGAATTGACGGCGGCGCAGGGGGAGCTGGCCGCCGCACGCGAGCCCGTGGATGCGATCAAGCTGCGACTCTATGATCGGGTGGCGGTGCGCAACATGCCCGCGGTCGTTTCCATTCACGGGGACAAGTGCGGCGGCTGTCACCTCAAAGTTTCCAGCGAAGTCGTCTCCGGCGCCCGCGGCAAGGGCACCGATCCCCTCGTGCAACTCCCGACCTGCGATCAATGCGGGCGGATTGTTTATTGGGAGAGCTGAGGCGTAGCTCGGTTTCTTGCCGAGGTTGATCCGGGATTTTCCGGTTAGGGCGCGGCTTGTCTGCGCCCATTCCGTATCGGGCGCGCCCGAGGCTCACCCCGCGTTTGCAAGAAACTGAGATGCGCCTGAGAGTTTAGGTCCGGCCACGCCTGCCTTGCTTTCGCGCGCGACCGTTTTACGGTCGCGGCTTAGCTTTGGGGCCTGGTCGTCGCTCCGAGTTCTTTGATCCCAAGGCGCGGGTAATGCCGCGCCCGTTTTAGAAAGTTCGGAGAGGAAAGTCCGGACACCGCAGGGCAGGGCGCTGGGCCAGCTGCATGGCGAGCCCAGGCGGCGCGTTTCAAGGCGCGTCGACGGAAAGTGTCACAGAAAACAGACCGCTGCTGAAAATCGGAAAACCGCGAAAGTGGAAAACTGAGAAACAGGACAGCAAGGGTGAAAAGGTGGGGTAAGAGCCCACCGCGCTGATGGCGACATCGGCGGCACGACAAACCCCGTCCGGTGCAAGGCAAAATAGGTGACTGGGCGGCCCGTCCGATAGTCACGGGTATGCTGCAGCCTGCTTCGCTCGCGCCAGCGCGCGGCACAGGCCAGGTCCGCAAGGACGTTGAGAGAAATGACGACTGAACCCCGACTTGTCGGGGAGAACAAAATCCGGCTTACCGGCCCTAAAGCTAAAATTTCCCCCTTCATCCCATGCGCCCAACCTCCCTGCTCCCCCTCGCAGCCTTTGCCGTTCTTGCGGCGGGCACTGTTTCCGCACAAGCGCCGAAGAAAGGCCCGGCCGGTGAACCGTTCCCGGAACGCGCCGCGCGCATGACGCGCGAGGCGGACGCGCGCGGCCTTGCGGAACCCTTTCGCGGAATCACGACGAACGGAAAAATCGAACCGGGCCTTTTCCCAGTGGGCGCGACCGGTGTCACCACCGACCCGGTGCGCCAGGCGGCCGCGGCCTTTCTGGCCGGCCTGACGCCTGCGCAGCGGGCCAAGACCCTGTTCCCTGTCGGTGACGACGAGTGGCGCAAATGGATGAACCAGCACTTCTACGTGCGGCAGGGCGTGAGTTTCGAGGAGATGAATGAGGCGCAGCGCGGGGCGGCCTTCGCACTGCTTCGCGCCTCGCTCAGCGCGAAAGGCCTGAAGCTCTCGCAGGACATCATGAAGCTGAACCACACGCTCGGCGAATTGAACGGGAACGATTTTGTCCAATACGGTCAGTGGCTCTACCACATCACCGTCATGGGCGAGCCGTCCCCGGACAAGCCGTGGGGCTGGCAGATCGACGGGCATCATCTGATCATTAATTATTTTGTGCTGCGTGATCAGGTCGTGATGTCCCCGGTCTTTGTCGGCTCGGAGCCGGTGGTCGCGCCGTCCGGGAAGTTCCAAGGCGTGGCGATTCTACAGGACGAGCAGGGCCGGGCGCTGGCGTTGCGGCGTTCGCTGACTGCCGCGCAGGCGAAGCGCGCGGTCCTGAACGTTTCCAAGACCGGCAATGACAACCTCACGGAAGCGTGGAAAGACAATGTCGTGCTCGACTACGCCGGCTTGCCCGTGAGCGAGCTCAGCTCCGCGCAACAGAACGCTCTGCTCGCGCTCGCCGGCCTTTTCATTGGCAACATGGACGACGGTCACGCCAAGGTGAAAATGGACGAAGTTCGTGCGCACCTTGGCCGGACCCACTTCGCCTGGATTGGCGGCGACGCCGACGACAGCGTCTTTTACTTCCGCCTTCACAGTCCCGTCGTGCTGATCGAGTTCGATCACCAGCGGCCCGCGAACCTCCGGCACCTAGCGAAGGATCCGCAATTGCCCAATCGTGAGCACATCCACGTCGTGGTGCGGACCCCGAATGGCAACGACTACGGCAAGGATTTGCTTCGCC
>JBDSGI010000357.1:0-4930 GCA_039919035.1 Opitutaceae bacterium | reverse complement strand
AAATTCCACGAGGGCGGCTGGGCCACGCTGCTCGTCACGGGCCTCCTCGTCGCGGCGGCCTTCGCGATCAAGCGCCATTACCAAAACGTCGCCGCGCAACTTCACCGGCTGGACGATTTCCTCGTAGGGGCGCGGCTCAATCACGCGCATTCGAGGTCGTCCGCGAATTTCACCACCGAATCTAATCCTGCCAACGCAGGGCGCGCGTCAGCCGCGCGCCTACAAGATCCGGCCAGCAACCGCGCTCTCAATCCCTCCGACCGCACCGCGATTCTCCTCGTCAACGGCTATAATGGCCTCGGCCTTCACACCGCGTTCCACATTCCCCGGCTATTCGGCGACACCTTCAGAAATTTCGTCTTCATCGCCGTCGGCTCCGTCGACGCCGGGAACTTCAAGGGCGCGGCCGATCTCGAAGCGCTCCGCGCCCACACCGCCGCTGAGGCGGAGCGCTACGCCGACTGGGCCCGCGCCCACGGCTACGGCGCCGCGACGTTCACGGCCATCGGCCACGACATCACGGGCGAAGTCATGCGCCTCGCCGCCACCGCGCGCGATAAATTCCCCAACAGCGTCTTCTTCGCCGGCCAACTCCTCTTCGCCCGCGAGACACGCGTTACCCGCCTCCTCCACAACGCGACGGCCACGGCGCTCCAGCGCCGCTTCTTTCTCGAAAACCTCCCGTTCGTCCTCCTGCCGATTCGCGTGTAAGCGCTAAACCGCCACGCGCCGAGGCGACGCGAGTCCGGCGCTCACTGCATCGGCAGCTGCAGCGTCACGCGTTCGGTTCCCCGCAGCACGGTCATCTCGGCCATCGTGCCGATCGTCGTGGTCTGCAGGAGACGGCCGATCAGTTCGCCTTCGCTGGCGCGGGTCGCGAAGCCGTCCACCGCGACGATCACGTCGTCCTTCAGGAAGCCCGCTTTCTTCGCGGTGGCGTGCTTGCCAAACTGGCCCATGCCTTTCACGAGCAGCGCGAGCGACCCGGCCGCGAGCCCGCGCTCTTTCCGCGCGGCCTCGTCGAGGTCTGTGAGCGAAAGCCCGCCGAGCGCCATCGCCCGCATGGACCAGGTGCCGACCCGACCGGAGATGTCCGACTTCATCCGCCAACCAGCGGGCAGCGTCACGGTGAGCGCGACTCGCTCCGATCCGCGCCGCACAACCCCCGGCAATGCGCCTGATTCCGGGGCGCGATGGAGCACCCAGCAAAAATCCGCGATGGAGATCAGCGGCTGGTCGGCAAACGAAACAAACACGTCACCCGCGCGGAACCCTGCGCGCGCCGCGATCGAATCCGGCTCGACCGCCGTGATGGTCGCAGCTTGGTCGGGCGCGAGACTGAGGCCGATGGTTTCGGCGGCCGGCATCGGGTAAATCCGCTCCAACGGCACCGGTTCGCCCTGCTCGCGGGCAAAGGTTCGAAACGCCTCCCCGACTTGATGGCAATGCACGCAGCTCTGCACGACGTTCCCGCCCCAGTTGAGTTCGCGGCCGTATTTTTTGGCGAGCTCGGGAATCTCCACCGGCGTGCGAAACGGCGTGGACCCGCCCTGTTTGCCTTCGAGCACAGCCCGATTCGCCGGGTAGCCGCGGTGGAGCGCGAGCGCGCCCTCCAAGGCGCGGCGATAGCCGACCGTCTCCCGGGCATCCGGATCCTTCTGGTGAACCCACGAGCCGTAGCGGCCGTAGATCGCGCCATCGGCGTTGAAGAAGAGCGTCGAGAACGAGAGATCGTAGTCGAACTGGAACCGCGCGAGGTCGATCGTGTTGGCGTTGATCAGGCGCACACACACGAACTGATCGAGCAGCGGCGCGAGCGCGGGATCGGTGAGGACCTGCGCGTCGAGGCCCACGCAGGAAAGGCACGGCACGCAGCGCAAGACGACGAGCAGCGGCTTGCCGGTTTTCTTCGCCTCGGCGAAGCCGCGATCCACGTCGTTGTAGATCCAGCGGGCGTCGTTTTCCATCGCCGCCTTGTCGCCGCGCACGGCGCCCTCGCGGTCTTTGACCGCGGCCGCGTGGATAATACTTGTGGCGAAGCAAACACCCAGAACGCCAGCAAATCGAAGGGGATTCATGATCGGGAAAATTATAGCCGGGAAGCGTGGCGCAAACCGAGATCAGCGCGGCGTCATTCGCGGCGACCGACAAACACCGGGGGCGTCGGCCCGACGTTCGCCCGCGATGTGAGTGTCGCTTCCTCGCCAGAAAACCTAATCTCGTGGCGCAGCGTAAACGGCGTGCGGTAGCGCACGACATCGAGCGTAAAAGTGTCGGCGGCCGTCCACGCACCACTCAGCGCCACCATTCCCGGCGCGGGCCCGGCCGCTTGTTCGCCGCGCTCCCACGCCGCGCCCGAGAGATCCACGCGGTCCTCGACGCCCGCGATTTTAACTCGCAGCTCGGTCGCGGCGGAATCCTTCGCCGACGGGGCCAGAGACAACGTCTCGAGCGCGAGGGCATTTTTCGGGAAAACATAGGGTCGGCCCGCAAGGCTGGCTGCGAGCGGCGGCAATCCGCCCTCCATCGGCACCGGCCGCTTCAGCGAGAGGCTGGCGAGTTTCTGGCTCAATTTCAGACTGGCCGTCGGGTCCGCCGGCAGCGCCGACTTCTTCTCCGAAAACGCCGGCAGCAGTTTCTCCCACACCAGATTCAACACGCCCTGCAAATCGCGCGTGCCCGCCGTGATCGCGATTACCGCGTCTTGCTCGGGTAGCACAATGCAGAACTGCCCATGCGCGCCGTCGCCGCGAATCACGCCGTGGCGGCAGCGCCAAAATTGGAAACCGTAGCCCTGCTCCCAATCACTCGCGGGGTTGCTGCCGTTCGACATCCATCGTGAGGTCGCCATGTCCACCCACTTCGCCGGCACGAGTTGATGGCCGTTCCACATCCCGCGTTGCAGGTAGAGCTGGCCGAACTTCGCAATGTCCTCGGTGCGGATGCTGAGCCCAAACCCGCCCATCGACACGCCTTGCTTGCTCGCCTCCCACGTCGGGTTTTCGATTCCGAGCGGCTCAAACAACCGCGGCCGCAGATAATTGAGCACGGTCTGGCCGGTGGTCTTCTGCACGATGGCCGAAAGCATGTAGGTGGCGGCGGTGTTGTAGACAAAGAGAGTCCCGGGCTTGTGCGCCACCGGCAACGCGAGGAAGCGCTTCACCACGCTCTCATCCGTCGTGTAGGAAAAACCCTGCAAGTCCTCGCTGTGCTGGCCCGTCGCCATTGTGAGCAGGTCGCGCACGCGCATCGCCTTCAGGTTGGCGCTCGGTTTCTCCGGCGCCTCGTCCGGGAAAAACTTCAACACCGGATCGTCCGTGGAAAACTTCCCGTCCTCGATCGCCAGGCCGACGGCCGTCGAGGTGAAGCTCTTGCTCAGCGAAAACATCTGGTGCGGCTCCTCCGCCGCATACGGCGCCCACCAGCCCTCCGCAATCACCTGACCGCGCCGCACGATCAACACGCTGTGGAGCGCGTCGATTTTGCGCTCTACCTCCTCGACAAAACCAAGCAGCGCCGACGAGGACACGCCCTGCTTTTCCGGCGTGCTGCGCGGCAGGGCGGGGGCGGCCGGCACGACGGCGGCGAACGCAAGGAAGAGCGAAAACACGAGGGCACGGGGAGATTTCATGGCGGGGATGGGGCCGGCCGACGCTGGATACCCATCCGGCGCGATGCACGCCGAATTTCCCGCATCCGGGGCGCGGCGCGTCCGTCAGGCCTTCCCATGCGATTCACCCTTCCGCTTTTTCTCGCGGTCCTCGCCGCCCTACCGCTCGTCGGACAATCGCCCGCGCCCGATCTCGCGAAGAATCCCGCGCCCACGCGCGCCGCGCTCAATCCCGCGCTCCCCACGATTTTCGTGGCGGGCGATTCCACGGCCGCGCGCGGACGCGGTGCGCCGCAGCAGGGCTGGGCGGTGCCGTTCGCCGATTACTTCGATCTCGCGAAGGTCAACGTCGCCAACCGCGCCCGCGGCGGCCGCAGCAGCCGCACGTTCATCACCGAGGGGTTGTGGGACCAACTCCTCGCCGATCTCAAGGCGGGCGACATCGTGCTCATTCAGTTCGGCCACAACGACGCCAGTCCCGTGAACGAGGATGAGTCCGTCGCCCCGAAGGCCCGGCGCGCGCGCGGTTCGATTCCCAGCCTCGGCGAGGAGACCAAGGAGGTGGAAAACATCATCACCCAGAAGCAAGAGGTCGTGCACACCTTCGGCTGGTATCTCCGCAAAATGATCGCTGATACCCAGGCCCGGGGCGCGACGCCCATCGTCCTCTCGCTCACCCTCCGCAACGTCTGGACCGACGGAAAAATCGAGCGCACGAACCGCTTCAGCCGATTGTCCGCCGAGACCGCGCGGACCACCGGCGTCGCCTTCTTCGATCTGAGCACCGCTGTCGCCGACCAGTTTGAAAAACTCGGCGAGGTGAAAACCAAGACGTTCTACGAGCAGGATCACACCCACTTCAACGCCGCCGGCGCCGACCTCCACGCCGCCACCGTCGTCGCGGGCCTGCGGAAGCTACCCGGCAGTCCGATTGGAAAGTTCGTAAAGTAAGACGTCCGCCCGCGCGGCACATGATTAGATATCCCAAAAGCCTCGCGAGGTGTCGCAACATGGGCGTCTGTCTTATTGCTTTTGGACTGTCATTGCGAGGAGCGCAGCGACGAAGCAATCCAGCTGAATCGCGACGGCCCACTCAGGCGACGGCGAGGACAACCGTGGCGAGCAGACCGGCAAGAAGCGGGGGGATTTTCATGGGAGGAGGGAGTGCCAAGGCAAAGCGGCGGGCAGCGCGTGGGCGAGGGATTTCCGTGAGCGGCGGACATCACGGCACCGGCGCCAACGCCTGCATGCCGTTGGAATCGCCGGTGACTTGGCGCCGGCAAATCTATGGACAACCCGCGCGGCAACCCCCAACTAACC
>JBDSGI010000356.1:0-3138 GCA_039919035.1 Opitutaceae bacterium | reverse complement strand
GGCGACACCGGGGAGGAGCACGGCGAGCTCGCTGGCATTCATGTTGGGCAGGTTGCCGTAGGCGTCGATGGCGACGACGTTCTTGACGTTGGTGGCGTTGCGCTGGGCGGTGAGCGCGGCGGCGTTGCCCTCGCGCTCACCCGTGACCTTGAACACGTCGAGTTTGTAAATGCCCGTGGTGAGGTCGAAATTGCGCGTGGCGATCTGACCGGTGGCGACGGTGACCTGAAGCTTCTGTGGATCGAGCCCGAGGTAGGTGGCGACCAACTCGTGCGTGCCGGCGGGTACGCCGGTAAGGAGATAGCGGCCGCTGTTGTCGGCCAACGTGCTGAGGCCGAGTGCGGGGGCCTCGACGCGCGCGCCTTCGAGCAGATTGCCGGTGGTGGCATTGCTGATGTTACCGGTAATCGTGCCGCCGCCCTCAGCGGCGGGGGAAATGCTGGCAACGAGAAAACCGGCGATCAGCGCCATGGCGCCGCGGGCGAGGGAGGGGAGGTTTTTCATGGGTTGGGAGGGTTGGGCTAGGAGTCAGGATGCAGGGAGTAAAATGGAGTCGGGGAGGTGGGACTGAAGCAGTCGAACTAGCGGTGACTTGGTGCGGTGTCCTCGCTGGGCGTGAAGTCTATTTGGCGAGGGAACGGGCTTGCGTGTTGCCGGGGGACTTTCTGCAAAAAATTGCACGGTCGGGCCGCAAAGCAAGCCTGCGGCCCGGCACCGGCGGCTTTTGCGCACGCACACGGCTGGTTTGCCTGACGGAGCGGCGGTGGCGTGGGCGGGTCGTTGGGTTCCCGGCTACGGGGGCTTCGGTCGCGCCGTGAGGCGGTGGCCGGGTCGTGGATTTTTCTAAAACGAAAAAAAATCTGACAGTTTCATCAGGCAAGTTTTCTCGACCCGAGTGAGACCGTCCGGCAAATGAGTGCGGATGTTGCGTCTGCACGAATCGTGCTTCCCAATGAGTGCCTTGTTCCTCCGTATTTTTCCCACCGCACCGTGGCGGGTGACGCTGCTGGGATTCGCCGTCGCCCTGGCTTCGCTGCGGGCCGATCCTGTGATCTCGGAATTCATGGCGAGCAACACCGTGACGCTTCCGGATCAGGATCAGGCCTTTTCCGACTGGATCGAGATCCACAATCCCGACGGCGTGCCGGTGAACCTGGCGGGCTGGTATCTGACGGACTCTGCGACCAACAAGACCCGCTGGCAGTTTCCGGCGGTTACCCTGCCCGCCGGCGGTTACCTGGTGGTTTTCGCCTCCAACAAAAACCGCCGCGATCCGGCGGCGGAGTTGCACACGAATTTCGGGCTCGCGGCCGAGGGGGAATACTTGGGTCTTATCCGGCCTGACGGCGTCACCGTCGCTTCGGAATACGCGCCGACCTACCCGGCGCAGCTTAATGACATCGCGTATGGCCGTTTGAGCGGGGCGGGCGCGGCGACGGAGGGCGTTTACTTCCCCAGCCCCACGCCGGGCGCGACCAATAATCCCAACGGTGCGGTCGCGCTGGCGTCTACCGTCAGATTCTCGCGTCCGCCCGGCCCGTTCAGCGCGCCCTTTGCGCTGGAGTTGACCGGCGCCGGACCGGGGCAACACATCCGGTTTGTGGCCGTGCCGCCGAGCACGGCCGGTTCGCTGGCGCCCGAACCCACGGCCACTTCGCCTCGATACACGGCGCCGCTGCCGATTTCGAGTGGGACGCTGATCCGCGCCGCCGTGTTCTCGGATGATCTTAAAATCCGCGGACTCTCGAGCATTGCGCAATATTTTCAACTGGGCCTGACCGGGCCGGACAGCCTTGCGAACTTCACCTCCCGGCTGCCGGTTCTGGTCATCGAGCAGCATGGTTATGGCGGCTTGGACAAGGAGGATGAGGTCCGGCCCGCCTGGCTCTTTGGCTTCGGGGCGGCGACTACCGGGACCACGTTCGGGGTGCCGCCCGAATTCGTCTCGCCCATTTTCATGAACGTGCGGGGCTCTTCCTCGGCCGTGTTTCCGAAAAAGAGCTACACGTTTGATCTCGTGAATGACCTGAGGAATGGGACGGCGCGGTCGCTCTTCGGTTCGAAACCGTTCGAAGAGTGGGCGCTCGTCGGCCCTTGGCGCTACGACCCGTCGTTTATCCGCAACAGCCTGATCTACGCATTGAGCAATCGCATCGGCCGCTGGGCGCCGCGCACGCAGCCCGTCGAGGTCTTTCTCAACGCCAACGGGTTTCCGCTCGATCAGACGGCCTACGTCGGGGTTTACGTCCTGACCGACAAGGTTGAATTACACCCCGACCGCGTCGCGATTGCGCGCACGCCGTCCAACGCCACCGGCGCCACGGAAATCACCGGCGGCTACCTGCTCAAAATCGACCAGCCGGATGCGGACGAATATTCTTGGAAGAGTCCGCGTGGCCTGGACGCAGACTCGCTTTCCTCCGTTATCGTCGCCTCGCCCAAGGCGGACCGACTATCGACGGCCCAGCGCAATTATATCCGCGGCTACGTGCAAGAGATGGAGGACGCGTTGCTGGCCGATCAGGCGTCGGGTTGGCGGACGCGCACCTACCTCGACTACCTCGATCGCTCGTCTTGGGTGGATCACCACATCCTCAACACCTTTGCGGCGAACCCCGACGCGTTCGAGCGCAGCGCCTACTTCCACAAGCCACAGGGCGGAAAAATTATCGCCGGTCCGGTGTGGGACATGGACCGGGCGGTGGGTTCGTATGAGGATGAACGTTCCTACCGCCACGACCTTTGGCAGGGGCTCGGCGCGGTGGAGGTTTGGAATTTCGGCTGGTGGGGTATTTTGGCGACCGACCCGGAGTTCATGCAGGACTGGGTCGACCGCTGGCAGACGCTGCGCCAAGGCGTCTTTTCCGATGCGACCCTCACAGGGATGGCGGATCAACTTGCGGCCGACATCGGGCCCGCGGCCGCGGCGCGGGATGCCGCGCGATGGGTGGATAACGTCAGCGGGTTCGGGGGCACCTACGCCGGCGAAATCGCGCACATTAAAGGCTGGCTCAAGCTCCGCGCCGACTGGATCGATGGGCAGTTTACGGCTCCGCCGCAGGTCACGGCGTCGGCGAACGGTCTCGTGCTCGACCCGGTGGCGGGCACGCAGATTGCCTACACGCTTGATGGCTCGGA
>JBDSGI010000355.1:0-5633 GCA_039919035.1 Opitutaceae bacterium | reverse complement strand
CACCGCGCAGAGTGGTGACGATTTGGTTGGGCCGGCCCGACTGCAGGCGCCGCCCCAGCTGTTCCAAGCTGGCCCGGTGCCGCCACACGCCCACCAGCACCGGCTTTTCGGGCGACCGCATTTTGAGACGGCCGCACATTTGTCGAGCCGGGCTGACCGCTGATGGGGGGAGGGCGGAAATGAAGACCGCGCGAACCTCAGTGCGCTGGAGGCCCGCGAATGCCTCTTCCAGGGAGACTGTCAGCGGCGTAACCGCCGCGTGAATCCCGCGCCGCCGCAGGAGGTGGCACAACATGTGGGCGATCACCTCGTCGGCTTCGTCGCGCGCCGGCAGCCCGACCACCGCCGGGATCGCCGGCAATGATTCCGTGGACGTTTGCTCACGATTTGCTTTCATTTCGTCCTCGCGCTCAAGTTCGTCGATCAGGTCGCGCGCGGCTTGAAAGGTAAAGCGCTGGCGCATTTCGGGCAGTGTGCCACGGTGGCGATCCTCCTCGGCGAGCAGCAGCGCGGGCACGAATACATCCTCGTAAAACACCTCGAGCGACTGCTTCGTGATATGCTGCGCAGCCAAGTCGGAAAGCTCCTCCGCATCGGTGGCGAGCAGGCGCTCGTAGAATTGGGCGGGCGGTTCAACGGTTGAGGCGCTGCCCAGCAGGGTGGTGAGAAAATTCATGGCCGGCACATGGTTGCCGATCACCAGCACGCAGACCGTGAGCGGGGTCGAGAGGACGAGCCCGGCCGTGCCCCAGAGCCAGGTCCAGAACACGACGGCGATCAGGAGCGCGAGATTCGAGATGCCGGTGCTGGCGCCATAGAGCACAACTTCAATGATGTTGTTGCTGATCAATTCCATCACCACGAACAGTCCGAGCGTGTAGTAAAACATGTTCCAACCCGGATCGACGGCGAGCGCCAGCGTGATGGGAAACGCCGCCGCGATCCACGGGCCGAGAAACGGGATGAACCGCAATAGCATCGCAATCAGGCCCCAGAGCATCGCATTCGGCACGCCGATGAAAAACAAACCGATCGCGATCGGCACGCCGAAGGTGGCGTTGACCACGAGTTGCATGCCGAGATAGCGCGACACCCGGTCGGCGGCATCGTCCGCGGCCTCCATCGCGACATGGATCTTGCCCTGACTGACGAGGCGGATGAATCGATCCCTGAGATCCTCGCGTTGAAACAGAATCGCAACCACGAAGACGATGACGATGCCGGCGGTGCCGAGCGGGGGCAGGATGGGAATGACCAGATCACGGGCAAACTCCCATGGTGTGGACTCGCTGGCCTTCACTTCGACGGGCACGGGCTTGGGCTCGGCCTCGACCTGCGGGCTCGCGGTGCTTTCCGACGTCGGCGTTTTAATTTCGCGGCGAAGGCTCGCAACCATCTCGGACATGGGCGATGCGGCCGAGGGCGCGAAGGATGCATTTAGGGTCACGACTTTGGCGCGGATGTTTTCCTGGTATTTTGGCAGTTCGCGCGTAAGTCCGATCACTTGGTTCGTGACGATCCAGCCGATCATACCGATCACGCCAAAAGCCACACTGACGGTCATGATGATCGCCATCGCGCGCGGCATTCCCCACCGCATCAGACGAACCACGAGCGGTGAAAGCAGAAAGGCGAGCAGCAGCGCAAACGCGAGGGGTAGTAGGACGGCCTCCCCCAGCCGCAGCATCGCGACAACAAGGGCAAAGGTGGCCAGTCGCGGGAACCAGAGAATGGGGGTGGTGGTGGTGGGTTGCACGGAAAAGGTAGGTGCGGGAAAGGGAGATGACGGGTGTGCCAGAGTGCTGACCCATCCGCGCCGGCTAAGTGCCGGCCGCACTTCCGGGCTCGGCGGCTCGAAGTCGCTTGCGAAATGGGTTTTTAGTTTTGCAACCCGCGGAGGCGGGCGGCGACCGCCGAGGCGTCGTGTAGGGCGTTCGCCGGAAGGGGAAACTCGGCGGTGAAGACGCGCAGCTGGGCGGCTTTTTCAATCGTGGCGTGTGACTCGTCAATCTTGCCATTGGCTCCGGTCACGAGAGCGAGATTGAGGCCGAGCTTTTCGGCGAAAAAGCGATAAACGGCGGCGCGCTTTGAAGGACCGTAGTCGTGGCCCTCGTCGGGCAGGTGGACATTGGCGACTTGCCCGGTCGCGCCGTAGTAGCCGTAGATTTTTTGGAGAAATGGGAACTCGATTGTCGGATTGTGTTGGGTCCAGTCCTTGCCGTCCGACACGAGCAGCAGCGGGCGGGGCGCGGCGAGCGCCGCGATCATGGCGTTGTTCGCGAAGTGATCGGCACTGCGGTGGATCGGCAAGCCGCTCTCGCAGGCGCAGCCGCCGAAGAAATAGGACGAAACCATCACCACCGGCGCGGCAACCGCGATGCGCGGATCGAGCGCGGTGAGCAGAAACGTCTGCGTGCCACCGCCGGACTCGCCGCTCACCGCGATGCGCTGCGGATCGACGCCTGCGAGCGAGAGAAGAAAATCCACGGCGCGCATGGCGTTCCACGTCTGAATCGTGACTGCGAGCGGCTGCTTGTGCGCTTCCTGTCCAAAGATCGCCATCGATTCGCCCGCCGCGAACATATCGATCGCGAAGACCACCGCCCCCATCCGGGCGAGGGTGGCACCGCGGTTTTGCACGGTCGCGGAGAAACGCGCGTGGGTGTCGTAGTCTTCGTTTTTGTTGATCTTGGCGTAGTGGCCGTGCGTGGTGAGCACGACGGGCACCGGTCCCTTGGCGTTCAGCGGCCGGTAGAGGTTGCCGGTGACGTAGTAGCCGGGAATCGATTCGAACGCGATGTTTTCGACCGAATAGCCGTCGTAGGTGCGGAGCTGGCGAATCGCGGCGTTCAGCGGGGTGCGTTTCGGCCACGGCGAGAGGCCGGCTCCTTCTTGGATGCGCGTGCGGAGGTGTTTGGCATAGGCCTCCCACGAGGCGCGATTGGGAAACTGCGCGAGGGCCGCATCGAGCACAGCTTTGCCCTGCTCGGGCTTGAGGAACGCGCCCGGCGTCAGGGCAGGTCCGCTGGCGGGCGCCGGCGGCAGACCGGGCGGAAGCCAGGAAACGTCGGCGAGCAGGGTGGCGGCGAGGGTCAGGAAGCCGGCGAGGAGGAGGCGAGGAGAACTCATGGGGATGCTTTGAGGTTGGGGGAAAACGAAACTGCGACCGAGGCGCAGCGGCCCCATCAAATCACGATTGCACCCGGCGATGCACGATCCGATTTTTTGCCATGGCCACGACCTATGAAACCCTTCGCGCTGATATCATCGTAGCGATGAAAGCGCGCGATTCCCTCACCACCACCGCCCTGCGCACCGCCGACGCCGCCGTCAAGCGTGCCGCGATGGACACGAACAAGGAGATCGACGACACCCTCACGATCGCGACGATTCGCAAGGCCGTGAAGAATCTGGCCGATGCGCGCCTCGAGTTCGAGAAAGGCGGCCGCGCTGATTTGGTCGCAGCCAACGACGCGGAGATTCGCATCCTCGAAAAATATCTCCCCAAGGGACTCGACGCCGCCACGCTCGACGCGCTCATCGCGGCGGCGATTCACGGGACGGGCGCGGCTTCCAAGAAAGAAATGGGGAAGGTGATTGGGGCGCTGAAGAAGCATCCCGACGCCGCGCTGATTGATTTCGGTGCGGTCAGCAAACGGGTGCAGGCAATGCTCCCCTGAGGCGCGCGGCGAACTGGGTGACGGGTTCACCGCGCTCGTGATAAAATTGGGAAAATCGCCGGTTCCACTCCTGGCGCATGACCGATCTGCCCGGGCGCCTATAACCATGATTGCTTTGCCTGTTGATAGGTCACGGGCCCGGCTTTAGCCAAGTGACTTCGAACCGCGTCGATCCCTCATGAGAAACATCCTTCGATTCTGCACGTTTGCGGTCCTTTGCTCGTTGGCGCTTTCGTTTGTCGCAGTCACGGCGCGGGCGCAAATGATGGCGCGGATCGTTCGCATCAATGGTGACTCCAGCCAAGCCACGGTGACCAATCCCGGCGTTCCGGCGGTCCCGGCGATCCTGAATCTGGCAATCGCCGAGGGCGCCTCGATTGAGACGAAGGCGGGGGTGGAGCTTTTGGTGGAGACGTTCCCCGGAGCGGTCGCGACGATTCGTCAGAATTCGGCTGTCCGGCTGGCCAGCTTACGGCTGGTCGCCGTCGGGGCCGATGCCGGCAAACGCGCCGCCGAACTTGAACTACAACGCGGTAACGTGATCTCGACCCTCGATCCCTCGAAAAAAGCCATTACGAAATACGGCATCAAGACCCCGCGGGGCGTTGCAGCTGCGCGCGGCACGGTTTACGGGGTCAGCGTGATTCCGGCGGCGGGCGGTGGCGGAAATTCATCGGTGCTCGTGCTCAGCGGCACCGTGGTGATCGATCGCGGGCCCGGCCAGCCGCCCATCTCAATTTCCTTCGGTCAGGCGGCCGTCAACAACGCGACGGAGGCGAGCCAGCTTTCGGCTTTGATTGCGCAGACGCCCGAGCTTGCGGCGGATGTGCTGGCGGCGGTTGGGGTGGTGGCGGACAACATTGCCAGTGGGACCTCGGCGGCTGGCGATTTGGACGCCGCCGCTCAATTGCTCGCCTCGGTTGCGAGCGCGGCCGTCGGGGCCTTGCCCGGCCAGGTTTCCGCCATTGTTCAAAGTCTGGTGGGGGCCATCGTGTCGCCCCGTTCTCTCTTCGCGGGAAATCAGCGTGCAATCTTGGGCGCGGTTTCCGGCGTAACCGACGCGGCGGTGCGCGCGGTAATCGGGGCCGGCGGCCGCCTGTCGCAGGCCGGAGCCGCAGCAGAAGGAGCGGCCCGTGGATTTATGCTGGGCCGCATCATGGGCACATTGGATGAAGCCCGCGCGGCGAATCCGGGGATTTCATCCGCCGCACTGCAGGCGATCGCGTATCAGACCGCGGGTAGCGAAGCGGTCACCAACGCCCTGAGTATCATCGGAAACGTCGCGACGGGCACCGTCGTGCGCGTGCTGGGCCAGTCGGGCGATGCGGGCGCCGCCGGCGCGACCGCCGGGGGAATTGGTCAGGCGACGACAGAGGGTGCCGCCAAGGGAGCCTTTGGCGCCCTGGCAAGCGCGGGCCTGCCGGACCCGCAGGGAGGGTTTACGCCCCCGACCGTCAAGGTGGTTGTGCTTGCGGGACAGCCTGGTGGTGTCACGTCGATTGACGCGACCACCGGAGGCTCGAAGTCATCTTCGTCTTGGGTGGGTGCCGGTTTGGATCCGGTGACGACTCAGACGTCTGGCCCAACGGGACAAACCGCCACCGTGGTTCCGCCGCTGAACCTGGCGAAGCCGGGCACGGGTGGATCATCAGGCGCGGGATCGGGCGCGCCTCCGAGATCGAACTTCACACCGCTGTTGCCGATCAATCCCGCGCAAAACGTCAGTCCATCGAGCTGAAGACCTCGCGCCGCGGCGCCGCCCGCTTCACGCCAAAAACTCGCCCTGAGTGGGGATTTTGCCCGCGCGCTTGGCGGCTTCCTCCTCGGGCGTGGCGTTCAGGTGGCGGGGTGGCTTGGAGGCCTTGCTCGCCACCGCCGCCTCGCGATCCGCCACGATGCGGTCGCAGATTTGGTGGATGTGCAGACGCAGCCATTGCGCCGTGCTCGAACCCG
>JBDSGI010000354.1:0-14735 GCA_039919035.1 Opitutaceae bacterium | reverse complement strand
GCAAACGCGCGCCTTTTTCGCGCAGACGTTGCGCGAGCTGCCCGTCGCGCGCCCGGAGAAATAGTAGCCCGCGCTCCATCGCGCGATCGACGCCTCGTTCACTTCCCTGCCGCGTAGTCGGCGTAGTGCTCGGCGACCTTGGCCGCTTTTTCGTCGCCCATGTGGAAATAGAAGCGGTAGCGCAGGGTGAGGGTGCCACCCGCCGGGATCGTGTAGTCGCCCTTGCCCGGCGGATGTTTGGCGGCTACCTCGAAATCCTTTTGCCCGAACGGATTCGCGGTGAAGAGCCCGTAGTCGCGCGCCATCCACCACGTCGGATGCCGCACGTTCTGCGGATGATCGAAAATCGCGATGCCATAGGTCTTGCCGTCGCGCTCGGCAAAAAGATCACACCACGCGGCGCGCGTGCCCCACGCCTTGGCGTCGCGCTCGCCGGCGGCGGTGACGTAGTGTCCCGTTCCCGCCACGTCCTTCTTCATATATTTATGCGGTAGCGTCATCCACTGCGCGACGCGGATAGACATCGTGCCATCCTTGTTATCTCCCATCACGAGCGCCTTGTCGGGGCGCGCATGAATGGTCACTTCGTAGTCGATCATACGTGAGGCGGCGTCCCCGCGAAAACGAATAGTCGTCTCGTCGGTCGCGATCAGCTCGCCGCCGGGCGCGGTCCAGTCGTTGCGCGCTTTGATCGAGCCGACCTTGCCGCTCTTCACTTCGACGAAATCCCGATGCACCGTGCTACCCTTGGGAAACTTGGTGCCGGAAGTGCCCTCGTTCCAGAAGTCGACCTTGTTCACGTCGCTATGCGCAAACATCAGCGCGCGATGATGGACGTGATCCGTTTCCTCCCCGTCGGTTTGCTTCATCGGAAAATCCCGCGTGAGCGAGGTGCCGTCGGCCGCGAGCACCGGGTAGCAGTAGGGCCTCGTGGCGCCCTTGAAGAAATACTCCGTGAAAAGCTTGCCGCCAATCTCGACGCGCACGCGGTCGTCGAGCTGGGTAAGTTTCACGTTGGCGTCGGCGGCGCACGCGGCGGTGACGAGCGCCATCGAGGCAAGGAGAGAGCGAAGGATTAGTTTCATGGGAAATTCAGGGCGGAGTTCAATTCTTGGGCGTGAGCGGCGTGTAGTAGTAGATCACGACGTAGGTGCAAGGTGTGTCGCCGGCGTTGCGAAGACGAGTAACGGCGTGCGCGGCAAAAAATAAAACCGAGCCCGGCCCGACCGTCTGGAGCTTGCCGTCGAGATGAACTTCGACCGAACCCTCCTTCACGACGAGGATTTCCTCCTGCAGGTGCCGGCGCGGCTCGCCCGAATTCTGGCCGGGGTTGAGCGTGGTGATGTGGCAGTGAACCTTGTCGAGTGTCGTCGTGGCGCCATCAAACACATCGCGGCGCACGCCGTTGGCGTTGGGCCTGGGCTCCATTTCTTGCCAGTCGTAAATGGCGGAAGGGAGCATGGCCGCCGTCGGCGGCGCCTTGGCGGCATCAGCGGCGAACCCGCCATTCACGACGGTGACCGCCAACATGGAAACGATCGGAAGGAATAACTTCATGGGGAAAGACGGAAACCGATCAGACGCAACACCCACGCTTTCGATGCGGCGAGGCCTTCGTCGCAGGACGGTCCGAAACTCAACATCGCGCTCACTTCCGCGCGGCGCCCTCGCACTCCGCGCTCGCCAGCGGCAAGGCCAATTCTACGTTATGCCGCATGAGACCCCGCCTCGCCCGTTCCGGTATTGCCGTGTTCATTCGTGCCCTCGTCCTGCTGCCGGCCGTTGCGCTCGGCTTGCTGGCCAGCGCCGCGCCCGCGCCTGCCCGGCCCAACATCGTCTTCATCTTCGCCGACGATCTCGGCTACGGCGATCTCGGCTGCTACGGCGCCAAGGATATCAAGACCCCGAACATCGACCGACTCGCCGCCGAGGGCACGCGCTTCACGAGCTTCTACGTTTCCCAATCCGTTTGCACCGCGTCGCGCGCCGCCCTCATGACGGGCAGCCACGCCAACCGCGTGAGCATGAGCGGTGCGCTCAACCACACGAGCCCGACCGGCCTCAACCCCAAGGAGAAACTCCTCCCGCAAGTATTCAAGGATCAGGGCTACGCCACCGCCATCTTCGGCAAATGGCACCTCGGGCACCACCCGCAGTTTCTGCCCACGCGCCGCGGCTTCGACGAGTGGCTCGGCATCCCCTACTCCAACGACAACGGCCCGCTCCACCCTACCACGCCCGGCATCCCCTCGCTCCCGCTCTACGACAACGAGGACATCGTCGAACTCGACCCCGACCAGTCGCAATTCACGCGGCGGCTCACTGAACGCGCCGTGTCATTCATCGAGCGCAATAGCGCGAAACCGTTCTTCCTCTACGTGCCGCACATCATGCCGCATGTCCCGATCTTCGCGTCGGCGAAATTCAAGGGCACGAGCCAGCGCGGACTCTATGGCGACGTCGTGCAGGAACTCGACTGGTCCGTCGGCCAAATCATGGCCGCGCTCAAACGGGCCGGCGTGGACGACAACACCCTCGTCGTCTTCAGCTCCGACAACGGCCCCTTCCTCTCCTACGGTGAGCACGCCGGTTCGGCCGGGCCGTTGCGCGAAGGCAAGCTCACCACGTTTGAAGGCGGTATGCGCACGCCGTGCCTCGTCCGCTGGCCTGGCCACGTGCCCGCCGCGCGGGTAAGCGACGAGCCATTTTCGACGATGGATTTAAATGTCACGTTCACCCACCTCGCCGGCGCCACCCTCACCGACGTCAAGCGCGACGGCGTCGATGTCGCGCCCCTCCTCTTCGGCCAGCCCGGCGCGAAAGGCCGCGACGAGTTCTGGTTTTACTCCGGCGAGGAGCTGCACGCCGTGCGGCGCGGCGACTGGAAACTGCACGTGCCGCACGATTATCTCGTCGTCGCCGCCGAACCCGGCCGCGGCGGCAAGCCCTCGAATTACGGCAAGATGAAACCCGAATCGATCGAGTTGTCCGGCATTCGCGGCATCGCCAGTCGCCACGGCTACCGCGTCGAAAAAACCGGCCTCGCGCTCTACAATCTGAAAGACGATCCGTCCGAGCTGAAAAATCTCGCCGCCACGCACCCCGAGATCGTCGCCCGCCTCCAGCTCGACCTCGCCGCCGTCCGAGCCGACCTCGGCGACTCGCTGACGGGCGTGAAGCCCACCCATATCCGTCCGGCCGGCGATGTCCGCGCCCCGGTGCCCGCCGGCGTGAAGCGGATTGCCAACGTGGAATATACCCGACCCCCGACCGGCGCCGTGCTCCTCGATCTCTTCTTGCCCGAAAAAACAACTAATCGTCCCCTCCCCGTCGTCATGTGGATTCACGGCGGCGGTTGGAAGAATGGGTCCAAGGAAAACTGCCCGCTCACGTGGCTCGCCGCCGAAGGCTACGCCGTCGTGAGCATCGATCATCGCTACACGTCGGCCGCCCCGTGGCCCGCGCAGATCGACGACGCCCGCGCCGCCGTGCGCTGGCTGCGCACCAACGCCGCCCGCTACGGCCTCGATCCGGCGCGCATCGCCGTCGGTGGCGGCTCCTCCGGCGGCCACCTCGCCGCCGCCCTCGGCACGCTCGACGCGCCGGCCGGTGAAAAAGTCTCCAGCCGCGTCCAAGCCGTCCTTGATTACTACGGCCCGAGCGATCTTCTAACGATGCCATCCAATCTAGCCGGCCCCGGCAAAACCGACGCCGACCTCGCCAAAGCCAATGGCGCCAAGCTCCTTGGTGGCATTGTGCGCGATCGTCCCGCGATCGCGCGCGCCGCCAGCGCGCTGCCCAACGTCACCCGCGACGATCCGCCGTTCCTCATTCTCCACGGCGACAAGGATCCCCAGGTCCCGCTCGACCAGAGCCAGCGGCTCGACGCGAAGCTGCGCGAAGTCGGCGTGCCCTCCGAACTCATCATGCTCCCCGGCGCCGGCCACGGCGGCAAGGAATTCACCACCCCCGAGGTGAAGGAAAAAATCCGGACTTTTCTCGCGCGATCGCTGAAGTAGCGCCAGGCCCCGCGTTCAGCCGCACTCCGTGGGCGTTACCTTCACGCAGGCGGGTCGTCATGCTCGGCGAATGCCTGCTTTCGATCACCGAATGCGCCCGCGCGAGTCCGAGAGGTTTCTCGACATTTCCTGACCGTTGCACGAACTCAACGGTTCCGCGGGCTCATGCCGGCGCATCCTTCAATTTCCCCAACCTCTGTGTCGCCCTTCATCCTCCGCTCGTTGATTGCTCCCTCCCTCCTTCCGTTTGGCTCGCTCCTCTTGGCGGCGATGTTCCTGACCGGCTGCGAACGGTCGCCACCCGCCGCCGCCCCGGCGACGGCTACCAACGTCGCAACTCCCTCCGCGCCGGCCGCCACCACCGGCTCGGCGGCCACGCCCACCCCCGCTGCCGCCCCCGCGCCCAAACGCACCGTCGAGGGCGAGAAGAATCGCCTCAGTTCCGTGGAAAAAGTTCCGGTCGAAACCGCGCTCGCCGTGCGCGGGCCCATTTCGGCCTTCCTCTCTTTTAACACCACGCTCGAGACCGAGGCGATGGTGGACATCTACCCGCAGACCACCGGCCAGGTTGAGGCGCTGTTTGTTGAGGAGGGCCGCATCGTAAAGGCCGGCGACCCGCTCCTGAAGATCGAGGACACCGAGATGCGCATCGATGCCGATGAAGCCCGCTCCAATTACGAGCAGCTCAAGCGCAATTTCGCGCGGACCGAGGACCTGCACACCCGCAAATTGATCAACCTGCAGGACTACGAGACCCAGACCTACCAGTTGGAGCAGGCCCGCCTGCGCCACGAGCGTGCCAGCATCCGGCACGCCTACACCACTGTGCGCGCGCCGTTCGACGGCGTCATCTCAACGCGCGAAACCCAGATCGGAGCCCGCGTCAGCGCCGGCACCAAACTTTTCTCGATGGTGAAACTCGACGAGATTGTCGCGCGGGTCTTCGTGCCGGGCCGCTATCTCCCGATCGTCGCGCTTAACCAACCGGCGGTCGTCACCTCCGAGTTTCTGCCTGACCGCAGTTTCAAGGGCTGGGTCAAGCGCATCAGTCCAATCATCGATCCCAAGAGCGGCACGTTCAAGGTCACCGTCGGCGTGCGCGGCGAGAAACCCGCCGAACTCCCGCCGGGCCTTTTCGTCGCGGTGCGCATCATCACGGACACGCGGGACCAAGCGGTGCTCATCCCGAAGCGCGCCGTGGTTTACGAGGGCGGCGAGCGCTATGTTTTCACTGTCAGCAACGACCTCGCCTCGAAGCGCCGGCTCCAAGCCGGCTATGAAGATCCGCAAAACATTGAGGTGGTCGCCGGCATCGAGCCCGGCGCCGAAATCATCGTCGTCGGCCATAACGGCCTGAAAGACGGCGCCGCCGTGCGCGCGGTCAATGCCCTCGCCCCCATCGCGCTCCAGCCTGAGGCGGGTGAGGTGAAGGTCACGCCCCCCGCGCCCACCGGCGGCAAGCAGCCCTGAGCGCGCCAACCGCGCCTCCCCCCATGAGTTCCCGTCCCAGCCAATTTCGGGCCGACGATTCGTTCTACGCCTTCACCGTCAAACGCCCCGTCTCGATCCTCATGGTCGTGATGGCGGTCGCGGTGTTCGGTTGGGTCTCGAACCAGCGCCTCGCCCTCACGCTCATGCCCAACATGAGCTATCCCACGCTCACCGTGCGCACCGTCTATCCGGGCACCGCGCCGGAAGAAATGGAGAGCGTCGTCTCCCGCCCGCTCGAGCAGCAGCTCGGTGTCATCCCCAAGCTCGTTTCCATCAGCTCCGTCTCCAAGGCCGGTCAGTCCGACGTCGTCCTCGAGTTCCAGTGGAAGACCGACATGGATCTTGTCGCCCAGGCGGTGCGCGAAAAACTCGACCGCCTGCGCCTGCCCGAGGGCGCGCAACGCCCGCTCCTCCTCCACTACGATCCGTCTCTCGATCCGATTCTCCGCGTCGGTCTCGCCGGTCCGCAGTCGCTCTTCGAGCTGCGCCACCTGGCCGAGCACGACGTCAAGCGCCGCATCGAGGCGCTCAACGGCGTCGCCGCCGTGCAGGTCAAGGGCGGGCTCGAGGAGGAATTCCTCGTTGCCCTCGACGAGAGCAAGCTCGCCACGCTCAAGCTCGACATCACCCAGATCGGCCAGCGCCTCGCGGCGGGCAACGTCAACATGCCGGGCGGCAACCTTCGCGAGGGCCAGACCGAATACGTCATCCGCACCCTCAACGAGTTCAAAACCGTTGAGGAAATCGGCAACCTCATTGTCTCGCGCAGCAACAACGCCATCGACATCCGCCTGCGCGACATCGCAAGCGTGACGCGTTTCCACAAGGACCGCACGGTCATCACCCGCGTCAACGGGCGCGAGAGTGTCGAGCTGGAAATCTTCAAGGAAGCCGACGCCAACATCGTCGTCGTCGCCGCCACCGTGCGGAACGCCCTCTTCGGCACGGCGGAACAACAGACCTATCTCGCGCGTGAGAAAGCCGGGGAGAAAAACCCGGTAAAGGCCACCGCGAAGGCGGACAAGCGCGCGAGCTCGCCGATGTTCGATCTGAAGTCCTCGTCCAGCTCCAAGTCGTCCGGCGGCGCCAAGGGCACCGCGAAACCCGAGAAGAGCCGCACCGATGCGCAGCTGGAAGCCCGCAAGGCCTCGCAGGCCGCGGCTGCCGCCGAGGTCGAGCGCACCCGCCTCGTCGCGCAGGAGCAAATCACCCGGCGGACGATGACGAACTTCATCGGCCAGCAACTCCCGCCCGGCGCGACCCTTGAGCTGCTCGCCGACCAATCCGTGTTCATCAGCAAGTCGATCGACGAGGTGAAGAGCAACGCAATCACCGGCGCGCTGATCGCCGTCGTCGTGCTCTATCTTTTCCTGCGCAACGTCGCCCAGACCCTGATCATCGGCCTCAGCATTCCCATCTCGATCGTCGCGACGTTTGCGCCGATGTATATGGCCGGCGTCTCGCTCAACATCATCTCGCTCGGCGGCCTCGCCCTTGGTGTCGGCATGCTGGTGGACAACGGCATCGTAGTCCTCGAGAGCATTTTTCGCTGCCGCGAGGAGGGCGACGATCTTTTGACGGCCGTGGTGCGCGGCACGCAGGAAGTCGGCATGGCGGTCGGCGCCTCCACCCTGACGACCGTCGCCGTGTTCCTGCCCATCGTTTTCGTCGAGGGCGTGGCAGGCCAGGTGTTCGGCGACATGGCGCTCACCGTGGTCTTCTCGCTCCTCGCCTCGCTCGCCGCCGCCGTCTTTCTGATCCCGATGCTGGCCTCGCGAAAATTCGAGGCCCCCGCCGCGTTGGGCGTCGCCACGCGGAGCAGCGGTTTTCTCCAATTCGCGGACCCCGCGGCCAGTGGCGCGGCGTGGCGGCAACCGGGACGCATTTTCATCTCGATGGTGGGCCGGCTCGGTTGGGCGGCGGCAATCCTGCTGGCAGTGACGCTGAAGGCGGTCGCTGTCGCAGGATTTCTGGTTCTCTGGCCGCTGCTCTGGCTGGTGGCGGGTTGGAAATGGCGCGGAGTGCGCGGTGGGTGGGCCGCGTTCGCCGCATGGTCCGAAGCGGATCGCTTTTGGCGGATCGGGGGCGAACGGGTTTGGCCGGGCCTGTTGCAGTTCTCGGCCCCGACGACGCTCGCGGGCGGACTGACCCGCACGTGGTCTTGGCTGGCCGCGCGCCGCTGGCGCTGGCTCGGATTGCTCGTCCTGCCCGCGCTGGCCTTGGCGGCTGTCTTGTATTTTCGCATGGGCGTGACCGTGCCGGCGGCTGCGCCGCTGCCGTTTGCCCAAGGTGGTTCGGTCCTGCCGCCGCTGAAACCGCTGCACCTCGTCGTCTGGCACTGGCTGGTCGTTCAACCCTGGTGGTGGCTCGGGCTGCTGTTGGTGCCCGGAGCCGTGCCGGCGATATTCACACTCGCGCGCGGCGCGCTGGAAATCGCCCTGCGCTGGATCGGCACGGTGGCGATGACCGCCGGCCTCAGCCTCGCGATGCTCGTCGTCGGTTTCATTCGCGCGGTTTCCGCGATCGGCGGCACGACGGCCGGCCGGGGACTCGACTGGTTCGAGCACGGCTACCAAAAACTACAGGCCGCCTACCCGTCGCTCATCACGGCGGCCCTCCGCCACCGTTACTTGGTGCTGGGCGGCTCGGCGGCAGCATTTCTGATTTGTTGGTTCGTCCTCGTCCCCCGGCTCGGCAAGGAGCTAATTCCCCAGGTCCATCAGGGGGAGTTCAATCTCGATCTTACTTTGCCCATCGGCACGCCGCTGGAGCGCACGGCGGCGACCGCCGCCCGCATCGACGAGGTCGTGCGCGCTCAGCCCGAGGTCGAGCGCACCGCTCTCACCGTCGGCGCCGAGGAGGGCGCGGCGACCTCGATCGCCGCCGGCGAACACACCGCGCGCCTCGCCGTGCGCCTGAAATCCGACCTCCCGTCCTCGGCCGAAGCCCGCCTCATCGATCACATCCGAGCGAACTTTCGCGATCTGCCCGAGACGAAGCTTGAGGTTTCCTATCCCACGCTCTTCAGCTTCCGTAATCCCATCGAGGTGGAGATTCGCGGCCACGATCTCGGCATGCTCAAGCGTCTCAGTCGCGAGGCCGAGACGCTCCTCGCCGAGTCCGTCCCCGGCCTCGTCGATGTGCACTCCACGCTTCAGTCCGGCCATCCCGAAATCCAAATCATCTACCAACGCGATCGTCTGGCCGAGGCCAACCTCAACCTCCGCACCGTCGCCGATCTCGTGCGCAACAAGGTGCAGGGTCGCATCGCCACTGAGTTCCGCCAGGAGGACCAGATGATCGACATCGTCGTGCGCCTGCGCGAAGCCGACCGCCTCGGCATCGAGGAACTGCGCAACCTCGTCATCAACCCCGGCGGCTTGGTCCCGCTTACGCTCGCCTCCGTCGCCACGCTCACGATCAACGAGGGGCCGAGCGAAATCCGCCGCGTCGATCAGCAGCGCACCGCGCTCATCACCGCCAATCTCCGCGACGCCGACCTCTCCACCGTCTCGCGCGACATTGTCACCGCCCTGGACACGATGAGCTTTCCCGCCGGCTTCACCTACGTCGTCGCCGGCCAAAACAAGGAAATGCAGACATCGCTCAACAGCCTGCTTCTCGCCTTCGCGCTCGCGCTCTTCCTCGTCTACATCGTCATGGCGAGCCAGTTCGAGTCTCTGCTCCAGCCGCTGCTCATCATGATGACCGTGCCACTCGCACTGATTGGCGTGGTCGTGGTGCTTTGGCTCGGCGGCTATCCGGTTAGCATCATGGTATTTCTCGGGCTCATCATTTTGGCCGGCATCGTGGTGAACAACGCCATCGTCCTGATCGACTACATCAACACCCTCCGCGACCGTGGCCTCGAGCTCTCGGTCGCCATTTCCGAGGCCGGCCGGGCGCGCCTGCGCCCGATCCTCATGACCACGCTCACGACCGTCCTCGGCCTCGTGCCGATGGCACTGGGCCTCGGCGAAGGCGCCGAAATCCGCGCCCCCATGGCCATCACCGTCATCGTCGGCCTCACCACCTCCACGCTCCTCACCCTCGTCGTCATCCCGACGCTCTACTACCTCTTCCCCGGCAAACGCGGCCCCACGTCAATCGCCAGCGACGCCGCGCTTGAAGGTGCGCCCGTGGTCGCGACCGTTACAAAATGAATCCCGCCGCGCCCCCGCCGCCCCCGGCCCGCGAACCGCCCGCCTACGCGATCCCGCGCTTCGCCGTCCACCGGCCCATCACGGTCGTGATGATTCTCGCGACGATTCTCGTGGTGGGCTACATCGCGGCCCGGCGCATCCCGCTCGCGCTTTACCCCGAGGGCTACGAGGGCAACCAGCTCCACATCTCCGCCCGCTATCCCAACGCCTCCCCGCGGGACGTGGAGGAAAAGGTCACGCGCAAGATCGAAGACATGATCGGCACTGTGCCCAATGTGAAACGCCTGACGAGTTACTCCAGCAACGGCAGCGCCTACGTGCGGGTGGAATTCCAGACCGGCACCAGCCTCCGCGTCGCCTACGCGCAGCTCACCGACCGCATGGACCGCGTCAAACCGCTCCTGCCCGACGAAATCGATCGCATCGACGTCCGCCGCTACGACCAGAACGACGCGCCGATGATGAATCTCATCGCCACCGTGCCACCGGGCACGGACGACGCCGCCTACCGCCTCGACAACTTCGTGAAGCCCGCCCTGCAGCGCATCGAGGGCGTGGGCAACGTCGAGGTTTACGGCACGCAATCGCGCGAGGTTCAGATCGAACTGCTCGATGACCGGCTCCGCAGCCACCGCATCGATGTGGGCGCGATGCTCGCCCTGCTCCGCAACCAAAACTTTGCCATCTCGGGTGGCTGGGTGATCGACGGCGGCCGGAAGATCTACGTCCGCTCGATGGGCCGCTTCAACACCCTCGACGACATCGCCTCGCTGATCATCGACAACGAGCGCCGGCTCCGCCTGAGCGATGTCGCCCTCGTCCGCTTTCGGCCGCCGAAACGCGATTATGTTTACCGGGTGGATCGCCAGGCCGCCATCGGCCTCCAGATTACACGCGATTCCAGCGGCAATATCGAGCGCATCAGCACCGACGTGCGCGCCACGCTCGTCGAGCTGCAGAAGCTGCCCCAGCTCGCCGGCTTCAACTTCAACATCTTCTTCGATCAGGGCGTGCAGGTGAAACAGTCGATCGACAACCTGCGCGATTCCGGGCTGTGGGGCGGCATGTTTGCCGCGGTCATCATCTACATTTTTCTGCGCGCTCCGCGCATGACCGCGATTCTGACCCTCGCGATCCCGCTCTCGCTGCTCTGCACCATCGTCGTCCTCTTCTTCATGGGCTGGTCGCTCAACATCGCGACGATGATGGGCCTGCTCCTCGCCGTGGGGATGGTCGTCGACAACGCGATCGTGATTGTCGAAAACATCTACCGCCTGCGCCAGGAAGGCATGGAGGCCACCCGCGCCTCGATCATGGGCGCGGGTGAGGTCGGCCTCGCCGTCGTGATGTCCACCCTCACCTCGATCGTGGTGTTCCTCCCGCTGATCTTGATGCAGGGCGGCGGCGACTTTTCGTTTTGGATGCTTCGGATTGGGGTCCCGGTGATTGCGTCGCTGGTCGCCTCACTGTTTATCGCGCTCGTATTCGTGCCGCTGGCGGCCCAGCGCCTTTCGCGGGGCCAGCAACACCCCGAGCTCCGGGTTATCGTGTGGCTCCGCAACCGTTACGTCGCCGCCCTGCGCTGGGTCCTCGGCCATCGGATCGAATCGCTCCTGCTCGTCGGCGCCGCGATGTGGACCCTGCCTTTCACCCAGGCCAAAGTCCGCATGCCCACCGGCGGTATCGGCGGCAGCGGGGAGACCACGATGTATTTTTTCTTCGAGCTGCCGAGCGGCGGCACGCTGGAACGGGCCGACGCGTTCTTCACCCAGGTCGAGTCATTCCTCGCCGCCAACGCCACCCGCTATAATTTCGACCGCATCGAGTCCCGGTTCTCCTACAACAACGGCCGCATCCAGATCCGGCTGCGCGAGCAGCAAAACACCCCTTGGTATGTCAGCGCCTGGGACTCGTTCACGACCACCGACCTCGCCCGCCGCGGACAGGGTCTCTTCGGCTATTCCCCCAAGCCGCCGCCGATGGACCGCAACGAGATTGAGGCGGACTTCCGCCAAAAATTCAAAATGCCCGCGGGCATCGTGCATCGCGGACGCGCCAGCGGCGGCGGAGGGAATACCGAGTCCGGCATGTCCCTCAATCTCTACGGCGAAGACACGGGCACGCTCATCAACCTCGCCGAAGAAGCGGTCCGGCGGCTCCGCACCATCCCCGGCTTGCTCGCCGTCGAGATCGACATGGAGCGCGGCGGCCAGGAACTACAGGTGCTCATTGATCGCGACCGCGCCCGTCGGCTCGGCGTCGATCCGCGCGCGGTCTCGAGCGGCATCGGCTATTCCATGCGTGGCCAGGAAGTCGGACGTTTTCCCGGCGCCGACGGCCGGGAACTCCGCATCTACGCCCAGCTCGGCGAAGCCGATCGCGCCGGCCTCGACGACGTGCGCAGCATGACTTTTAACACCGACACCGGAATAGAGATTCCCCTCGAAACCCTGGCCGACTTGCGTGTCACCCGCACCCTCGGCCAGATCCGCCGCGAGGCCCGGCAGACGATGCTGCAAATCACCGCCAAAGCCCCGCGGGCCGACGCCCGCCGGCTGTTCGAGTCGGTCGACAAGGCGATGTCCGATTTTGAAATGCCCCGTGGTTACCGCTGGGACAAAGGCCGCGAATACCGCGACGCCTCAGAGCAGGAAAAGGCCATGCTGTTTGCCGGCATCCTCGCGGTGACGTTTGTGTTTCTCCTGATGGGGCTGCTCTTCGAATCGTTCGTGCTGCCCCTCGCAGTCATCATCGCAGTCCCCTTCGCCTACCTCGGAGTGGTGTGGACACTCTACCTCACCGACACGCCCCTCGATATGATGGCGCGCATTGGCATCGTTATTCTGGTCGGCGTGGTTGTGAACAACGCCATCGTGCTCGTCGATATGGCCAACCGTCTCCGCGAGGAAGGCGCCGCGCGCTTCGACGCCCTCCTCGAGGCGGGACGCCACCGGTTCCGCCCGATCCTGATGACGACGATGACGACGGTCTGCGGCCTAATCCCGATGGCGCTCGGCACCTCGAAGGTCATCGGCATGTCCTACGCCCCGCTCGGCCGCACGATGATCGGGGGGCTGCTCGCCTCGACCCTGCTCACCCTCGTGATTGTGCCGCTCCTTTACGCCCTGCTCGATGATCTGCGCGACTATTCGGGCCGGATTTGGGCCACAATCTTCACCCCGCTCAAAAAATCCGGCGGAGCCACGCTGGCCATCAACGCCTCTTCCCGCCGGGTAGATTAGGACGTGTTGACCGAAGGCGGGCCGAGCGGGAAGCAAACTGCTTGTCGCGGTCCTTTTCCAGGCATTCTCTGGCTGGACCCCACCTCATGACTGCCCGCTTTTTACCGCTTGTTCTCGCTATTGCGTTCGCCTTGCCGGGCGGCCACGCGCGCGCGGCTGGGTCGGCCGACGACCTTGAATTCTTCGAAAAGAAGATTCGCCCGCTCCTCGCCGAACGCTGCTACGAGTGCCACTCGGTCGAAAAAAAAATCAAAGCCGGCCTTCGCCTCGATCACGCCGAGGGTTGGCGAACCGGCGGCGACTCCGGCGCGGCCGTGGTGCCCGGCGACGTCGACCGCAGCCCCTTGATTAAGGCGGTGCGCTACTCGGGTTTGGAGTTCGAGGCGATGCCGCCCAAGTCGCAGCTGGCCCGCGAAGAGGTCATGTTACTCGAGGAGTGGGTGCGGCGGGGTGCGCCGGCGCCCGACGCAGCGATTGCATCCAACCTGCCGCCCGCGAATCCGAAGCAAGTCGGCCTGACGCTCGACGAAGCGAAAACATTCTGGGCATTTATCCCGCCGAAACGCCCGCCCGTGCCTGCCGTCGCCGGCGACTGGGCACGCACCGACATCGACCGTTTTATCGCGGCTGGCTGGGCGCAAAAAAAACTACCGGCCGGAGCCGACGCGGGGCGGGCGGCGCTGCTGCGGCGGGCGTCGTTCGATTTGACGGGGCTGCCGCCCACGCCGGAAGCGATCGATGCATTCGTGCGCGATGCGCGGTCAACGCCGGACGTGTTCGCGGCGGCGGTGGATGCGATGCTCGCATCACCGCAGTTTGGCGAGCGCTGGGGACGCCGCTGGCTCGACGTCGCGCGCTTCGCCGAATCGAGCGGCGGCGGCCGCACGCTGATGTTCAAGGACGCGTGGCGCTACCGCGACTACGTCGTCGAGGCGTTCAATCGCGACGTGCCGTTCGACCGTTTCATTCGCGAGCAAATCGCCGGCGACCTGTTGCCGGCCGCGACCCCGCAGGACAAGCGCCGACAGACCGTGGCCACGGCGTTCCTCGCGCTCGGCCCGACCAACTACGAAGAGCAGAACAAGGACGCCCTGCGAATGGACATCGTGGACGAGCAGATCGACACGATTGGCAAGGCATTCCTTGGGATGACCATCGCCTGCGCGCGCTGCCACGATCACAAATTCGATCCCATTCCGAATCGCGACTACTACGCGCTCGCCGGGATTTTGCGCAGCACGCATACGCTGCACAACTACACCGACAATGTCGCAAAATGGGTCGAGACCGCGCTCCCCGCCGATCCCGAAGTGGAAGCTGAGATCACCGCCCACGAATCCAAGGTCGCCGCGCTGGAGCGTCGGATCAAAAAACTCCGCCTTGCCACGGCCGCTCCGGCGGCGCGTAAGAGCCTCGCGCTCGCATCGCTCCCGGGCCTCGTGCTCGACGACCAGCAGGCCAAAATCGTCGGCGCGTGGAGCACCTCGACCACCGTTGGCCCGTTTCTTGGCAGCGGCTACCTGACCGACAACAACACCGAGAAAGGCCAGCGCACCGTCACGTTTGCCCCGGCGATTCCGGAGTCCGGACGCTACGAAGTGCGCTTCGCTTACACCGCGCAACCGAACCGCGCGCCCCGCGTCCCGATCACGATCCTGCACGCCGACGGCGAAAACGTCGTGATGGTGAATGAGCGGGAAACCCCGCCGCTCGACGGACACTTTGTCAGCCTCGGCACGTTTCGTTTCGAGAAGGACGGCGCCGGCTACGTGCTCGTCTCCAACGAGGGCACCGAGGGCTATGTGATCGTGGACGCCTTG
>JBDSGI010000353.1:0-3497 GCA_039919035.1 Opitutaceae bacterium | reverse complement strand
GATGTGATCAGCGACAACCGCGGCCAAATGATCAACGTGGCGGATCGCGCCGAGTTGGAGGGGCTCGTGCGCCGCGGGCTGCGTGCCCGGCTTGAGGTGCAGGCGCTCGCGACCGGGCTGCTGTTCGTCGGCCTCGACTTCGTCGACCCCAAGGAGAATCCCCCCACGGTGCCCGTCGTCGACACCCGTTACGTCGTCGTGCCCTTCGTGCCCTCCGCGATCGTGGAGTTTCAGGCGAGCGTGACTGAGGTGCTGAGCAACCTGAAGAAGGTCGATCTGCCCGGCATCTCGAAAGGAGTTACCACGCTGCTGGCCGATCTGCGCCGTCAGTTGGAGGGCGTGGACCTGCGCGGCGTGAGCGAGCAGTGGAGGCGCACGGGCGCCCAGTTGGAGGAGCTTGCGACCGGCCCGGACATGAAGCGAACCTTCGACAACCTCAACGCCGCAATCGGCGACGTGCGCGCCACGGTCGCCAAGCTCGATCACCAGATCGAGCCGGTGGCGGGTGACGTGAAGGCGACGCTGGCTGAGGCGAAGAACGCCGTGCAGGCCTTTGCCGAGACGGCGGCGTCCGCGAAACTCTTCATCACCGCCAACGCCGGGATTGGCACCGATGTGGCGGGGACGCTCGGTCGCCTCGACGAAGCGGCGGAGGCGGTGCGCCGGCTGGCGGATTTCCTCGAGCGCAACCCAAATTCCCTCCTAACCGGTCGCAAAGCCACCGTGCCCGCGCCGGCGGCCAGCCCCGCGAAAGCCCCATGAGCGCCGCCTCGTCCCGAACATTCTCCCTCGTCCGGCTAGCGGGCTCGGCGATCCTGCTGCTGGCGTCCGGTTGCAAAATTCTGCCGGAGGCGAGTCTGGATCCCACGCGCTTCTATCTTTTGAAATCGACGGCGGCCACGGGCGCGGCGTCGGCGGCGAATGCCGGGGCCGCGGCGGTTCGGCTCCGGCCCGTTGAACTCGCGGATTACCTGCGCACCCGCGCGCTGGTTGTCCGCCGCGACGACAACGAGGTCGACTTCCGGGATTTCGCGCGCTGGGGCGAGGCCCTCGGGGCCGGCATCGCGCGGGTGCTGAGCGCGGAACTGGCCGCGCGCGGCGCCCCGGTGGCGACCGGCGGCATCAAGGCCGGCCCCGCCGACCAAAAAATCGAGCTGCGCGTCCGCGTGCTCACGTGTGAGGGCGTTGCGGACGGCGCCGTGCGCTTTCACGCCACATGGGAGCTGCACGCGATCGGCGGCGTGGCCGCCCGCAACGGCGATTACCAGCCGACGACACTTCGCTGGGATGGCCGGAACGAAACCACCCTCGCCGCCGCGCTCAGCGAAGCCATCGCCGGCCTCGCCGCGGAAATCGCCCCGGCGATGGTGAAGAAGTAATAGACGGAGCCGGATCGTGATTTACTTCAGCGCCGCGCCGATGCGCGCGAGGGCGGTCTCGACGTTGGCGCGGGAGTTGAAGGCACTGATACGCACGTGACCTTCGCCGCATTTGCCGAAGCCGGCGCCGGGGGTGCAGACGACTTGGGCTTGGTTCAGCAGCAGATCGAAGAATTCCCACGAGTCTCGGCCGGTGTTGATCCAGAGGTAAGGGGCGTTGTCGCCGCCGATGCAGGTGAAGCCCCAACTCTTCACGGCCTCGCGGATGAGTTTGGCGTTCGCGAGGTAGAAATCGATGAGGTCGCGCGTCTGCTGCTTGCCGGCGTCGGTGTAGATCGCGGCGGCGGCCTTCTGGATCGGGTAGGAGACGCCGTTGAACTTCGTCGTGTGGCGGCGATTCCAGAGAGCGTGGACTGGGCTTGCGTTACCCGCGGCGTCGTAGGCGACGACGCTCTTCGGGACGACGAGGTAGGCGCAGCGCGTGCCAGTGAAGCCGGCGGTCTTGGAGAAGCTGCGGAACTCAAGTGCGACGTCGCGCGCGCCCTCGATCTCGTAGATGGAGTGGGGGATTTGCGGATCGCGGATGTAGGCTTCGTAGGCGGAATCGAAGAGGATGATGGCCTTGTTCTGCTTCGCGTAGGCGACCCACGCGGCGAGCTGGGCCTTGGTGGCGACGGCGCCGGTGGGGTTGTTCGGGAAGCAGAGGTAGATGAGGTCGGTGGCGACGGAGGGTATCGCGGGCACGTAGCCGTTGGCGGGCGTGCTATCGAGGTACGTGACGCCTTGGTAGCGGCCGTCGACGTTCGCCCCGGTGCGGCCGGCCATGACGTTCGTGTCGACATACACCGGGTAAACCGGATCGGGGATCGCGAGCTTCACGTCCTGCGCGAAAATTTCCTGGATATTGCCGCAGTCGCATTTCGAGCCGTCGGAAACGAAAACTTCGTCGGCCTCGATCTGGCAGCCGCGGGCGGCGTAGTCGTGTTGCGCGATGGCTTCGCGGAGAAACGCATACCCCTGCTCCGGGCCATAGCCCTTGAACGTCGCGCGCTTCGCCATCTCATCGGTCGCGGCATGCATCGCCTCGACGCACACCGGCGGGAGGGGCTCGGTGACATCGCCGATGCCGAGGCGGATCACGGGCTTCGTCGGATTCGCGGCGACGTATGCGCTGACGCGCTTGGCGATGTCGCTGAACAGATAGGAGGCCTTGAGCTTGGTGTAGTTCTCGTTGATGCGGATCATGGTGAATGGAGGGTGTGATTGCCTGTCGTCGCGAGAGGCGCGAAGTGCATCGTGGCGATCAAGCTGGATTGCTTCGCCGTCCCGTGCAGCGGGGCGACTCGCAATGACCAACTGAACCGCCGCGGTGGTGATGGGCGAAAGGCGTTGAACAAACGCGGCGCGCCCGGCTAGTTCAAGCCCGACCTTGCGCGAATCCGGAGCGCGAACCCCTTTCCCCTGCCGATGAAAATAATCGAATCGTTGTCCGAGATGCGCGCGCTCGCGGTTGAGCTCAAGTCCGCCGGCAAAAAAATCGGGTTGGTGCCGACGCAGGGAGCGCTGCATGCGGGACAGGAAGGACTGATTCGCGCCGCGGTCGCACACGCGGACGTCGTGGTCGTGTCGCTCTTCGTCAACCCGCTGCAGTTCGGGGCCAACGAACTCGTTTCCAAATATCCGCGCAGCTTCGAACAAGACGTGGAGCGCTGTGCCGCCTGCGGAGCGCACATCGTCTTCGCCCCGAAGGCCGAGGAATTTTATCGGCCCGGGTTCTCGAGTTTCGTCAACGAGGAGACGATCGCGAAACCACTGTGCGGCCCGTCGCGTCCGGGGCATTTCCGCGGCGTGGCCACCGCGATGGCGAAGATGTTTTTGCTCGTGCAGCCGACCTTTGCGTTCTTCGGCCAGAAAACGGCCCAGCGCGCCGCGGTCGTGCGCAAGATGGCGGGCGACCTTGGGTTTCCCGTCGAGATCGTCGTGGTCCCGACGGTGCGCGATGAGGATGGACTCGCGCTCGGGGTGAGAAATGCGGACTTCACCACCACGCTGCGGCAGGAAGCGCTGGCTTTGAGCAAGGCGCTGAAAAAAGGGAAAGAGATGAGCGACAGCGGCGTG
>JBDSGI010000352.1:0-2914 GCA_039919035.1 Opitutaceae bacterium | reverse complement strand
AGGTTGAACGGAGCGCGACCCAGCGTCGGGCCGAGCACGCGAATCAAAATGCGTTTGGTGCTGCCGGCGTCGCCCTGCACGACAAACCCACCCGTCATTTCGCGACTGTCCCTACCCACCAAGGCCCGCGTCGCGAGATTCACGATCTTCGTCGTGTTGGCGCTGGTTTCGTAGGCTTCCACCAAACCGACCCCCGTCGTCCCGCGCGCGCCTTCAACAATCGCCGTGTAGGGTCCGGGGGGCAAAGTCACCAGCACGGCGGCATCCGCGCTCCCGCTCGAAAAGGGAAACGCCCCCGCGCGCACCGCCGCCGCACTGATCACTCCGGCCGCCGCCTGCCCTGCGGCGGGCGTGGACCAGTTGTCATTTTCCGCGAGCATCGTGCCGCCGGCGAAGATTCGCAGCATCGGATCAGCCAGCGCGTCGCTCACTCCAAAGCCAGCCAAGCCCGGGCCGGCCGCGCGAATGAGAATTTCCTTCGCTTGCGGCCCCCGCACCACGAAGCCGCCGATCATCACGGCATCTCCCGTTCCGACGAACGCGCGCGTCGCGACATTGATGAGCGTGCCGGCCGCCGCCGGTGTCTGCGTTTGAAGCCGATAGCCCGCCGTCGCAAACGCCGTGCGCTCGATCGTCATCGCCGTGTCCGATTCGCCGAGAAACCCACCGGCGATCCCGAGCGGCCGGTCAATCGGTGTGATAGCCGTGACCTTGGGATTGGAGAAATAGTTCAGCTCGCTGCCCGGCGGATAGGCCATGATGTCGCGATACTGCCGGCCGTCCGCGCCGAAAAACCGGTATCCGTAACTGAATGAGAATGCCCCCGATCCGGTGGTCGCGTTTTCCCGGTCATGCGCGCACCCGAAGACGTGCCCCAGCTCGTGCGGGACGACACTGGTGCCGGTGACGTTGGAATACTGCACAATCGAGAACGCGAAACGCGAGTTGTCTGCGGCTCTCTGATCGTCGAGCAGGAAGCTCAGCCCGCTGCTCGCTAAATCACGGCGGTTGAGCGCGAGACACACGACGTCGGCCCCGACTGCGTCCCGCAGGGCGTGAATTTCATCCATCTTTCCATCGGCCTCCTGATAGAGCGCGGTGAGCGCGTCGTCCTGCACGAGCGAGGCGGCGCTGGCGTTCTCATCGTAGTTGGTCTGCGCAATCTTCACGAGTTTGACGCGAGCGGTGATCAGGCTGGCCGCAAACGCGTCGTTCGCCCTCGCGATCGCCAGATCGAAGGCGCTTTGCAGCGCCGCTTCGCGCGCGGCGCCCGCCAGCGTGGTCAGCACATCCTGCGTGTAGAGCATCATCACATGCACCTCGGCGTGCTGGGGATTCTCGGCCGCCGCGACGGCGGCTGGCAGCGGACGCTCGCGGTCCGGGGGAGGTGGGGCGACACCGGCGGCGCGCAACGGAGACCGGCGCTCACCACCACACGGCGCCACCAACTCCGGCGCGATGCGATAGAATTGAGACACCTCGTTGGTCGCGGCGCGCAGAGCGAACTTTCCCAGCACGCGATCCACGATCTCGGCGTGCAAAAATCCGGCGTGCCACGCAAACAAGGCGTGCCCGCCCTCGCGCCCCTCCAGAATTCCGCGGCTCACAAACCGATCCGGGCCGAGCATTTCGCTGCTCTCGATCACGACCGTCACGACTCCGCCGCGCGGCAACGTCACAGTGAGCCGCCCTTCACCGCGTGCCTGCCAAAAGGGCGAGCGCTTGCCCACGAGCGCCGCGCGATTCAACCGCACGTAGTGAATCTCGTGCGCGGGCGCGGGCAAAGCGGCATTCAGCAGCGCGGCCTCTGCGGTGGCGACAAATGAAAAAAGCGCGGCCGGTGCCACCATCGTCGAGGGCCCCGCGCCCGCGTCTGGCGGAAGTGAGGCCGCAATCCCGCCCCGTTCCTTGGCGGACATTTTCGCGTTGGGTAACGCCCGTGCCGCCGCTTTCCGTCCATGGGTGGGTCGCCCTTCGCTAAACCACAACCATCCCGCCACGCCCAACCCCAGGAGCAGCACGATCCGGCGAATTGCGGCGGGGAATTTCGACATTTTCAGACTGGAGAAGACGGCCGAGAGCGGGACCGTTCCCGTCGCCATCGGGGAACTCAACCTTTGGTTTCGGCGCTCAGCCGTTTTATCAACTCCTTCAATTGGGTGCCGTGCGCGGCAGAATCGACCTTTTCCGCTACCGCCAGCACGGTGCCGTCAACGTCGAGCACGAACACCGCCCGGGCCGGCCCGACAAAACTCCGTCCATACATCGACTTTTCCACCAGCGACCTTGCCGCCCGCGCAAACCGATCCTCCGGGTCGCTCGCGAGCACAAAGTCGATGCCCTTGGCGGCGGCGTAGCGCAGGTGCGAACCGCAAGTGTCGCGGCTAAGCGCGACGAGGTTGAACCCCGCACGGTCGAGTTCGCCTGCCACCGCGATGAGGGCGTTGATCTGCCTGTCGCAGCTCGGGAGGTTGTTCTTCATGTAAACTGACACAACTGTCCGTCGGGTCAGCAAGTCGCCCAAAGGCATCTCCGTTGCCCCGCCCTCCCGCACCACGCCCACGCGGAACCCAAGATCGAGCTTTTCCACGGGTGTAATCATGCCCTCAGGTGAGCCGGGCGGCTGGAGTGGGTCAAATCTAGGCGGAAATTTACCATGAATTGCCGCCGCAGAGTCTTTGACGCGCCCCGAAAAAGCATCCACGTTCCGCGCGCATGAAGTCGGTCAAGGTCCCCGCATTGGAGCTTTTCCTCCACGAAATGATTCCCCTCGCCAAGGCGATGGGTGTCGGCGTGGAGGTGAGCGACGCGCGCGCGCTGACCCTGACGGCCCCGAAGGAGCAGAACAAAAACTCCCTCAACACCGCGTTCGGCGGCAGCCTCGTTTCCCTCGCCACCCTCGCCGGCTACGGCG
>JBDSGI010000351.1:0-7246 GCA_039919035.1 Opitutaceae bacterium | reverse complement strand
GGCGACACCGCGTAGAAAAACAACTGCCCAATCGCGTGCGGCTTCACGCGGCGCAACTCCTTCAGCCCGCCGAACCGTGCGAGTCGCGCCGCATCCCGCACCATCCGCCCAAGCTTCACGTGATCGGGGTGCTGATTCTCGACGGTGCTCGTCGCGAGCACCACCGTCGGCCGCACCCGTCGGATAATCGCCGCCAGTTTGATCACATGGACGGGGCGCTCCTCAAAATGCGCGTCGCCGCCGAGATCGATGAATTCAATGCGCGCCCCGAGGAGTGTCGCGGCGCGCTTCGCTTCGCGCGTGCGCCCGGCGGGCGTGCCGTTGGTGCCCGCTTCCCCGCGCGAGCACACGACGAGCTGAACCTTTCGTCCGCTGGCCGCCTCCGCGGCAATCACGCCCCCACAGCCAAACTCGATGTCGTCCGGGTGCGCGCCGAAGACGAGCAGGGTTCCGGCATCAGTGGTAGGCTTCATCGGAGCGGTCGATTGCGTCACGGCTGACAAAGGTAATTTCAGGCGCATCCTCCTTCCGCAAGTATGCTTGTTCGCCGGCCCCGGCAATGTAGTGCGTGCAGCGAAGGACGGTCTGCATCCAGCGGAGGCGCGTATCGCGGGTCGGGGAGATTTGCGCCTTGGCCACTGCGACCGTCGGCAGCGTCACATAGGCGTCACCGCCTTCGTGCAGTTTCAGCGCCCCGTCCATCCACCGCGCGCGCACGGTCTCACCTTCGTAGGGCACATCAGCAAAATAATCAGTCACGTCGCACGCGGCCTCGCGCACCACCGGATCGCTGGAACGCACGAGGCGGACGCCGTCGAGCAATCCCATGCCTCGGTATTGCTCCAGGCAGAAGTCCGCCACGTTGGTGGCCGTGTTCTGCTTAAAAGCGTCAAGCCGCTCCGGCGTAACATAGGCCCCGAGCTGCCGCGCCGTCGTCGCGTGCCAGCCGGGCGCGATGCGCTTGAGGAAAAGCGGCGACCACTTGCGCTGCACTTTACTTTCCACCGTGAAGTTCAGCGTCGCCGGCGCATCGGTCTTGCGGTGCCGTAGAATCGTCTGGGTTTCGCGCAGGTCGTGATCACTGTCGTGAAAGAAAAAAACGATCTCGCCGCCCATCTCGGATTGCAGACGACGCGCGGTTTGAAACTTGGCGTAGAGAAAACGCCGCGGAAAAAAACCGCAGGGTTGCTGGCCGAAACAGATGATGGGACCTGCGCTCATGCCAAGTAGGGCGGGTCTTTGACCCGCCCTCGGAAAAAGGACGAGGCGTCATTTCTGGTTTCAGGGATGGCACGGATCTGTTGCCCGTCATCGTGTGCTTTTATCCGTTTCATTCGAATAATGCGTGATCGGAAATTTAGTTCTGTTTCGAGGGCGGGTCAGAGACCCGCCCTACTCCGATCGCCTGCAACCCCACGCTAAAGAGCACGCACGCCGCGCAGCCGATTGGATTAAGCCACAGGTAGGCGATGCTGCCGGAAAAATAAATCGCCAGCACGACGAGCTGTGCCGCGATGGCGGCCCAAAATACCGCCGTTCCCCTCACCCACTTCAGGAAGAACGCCACAACAAACACGCCGAGCAGCGCCGGATAAAAAATCGACGCCACGATGTTCAGCGCCTCGATCAGGTTTTCCGCAAAGCTCACGAACAGCGCGAAGCCGATCGCGAAAAGACCCCAGAGCGCGGTGAACCATTTTGCGTTCCTCACGTTGCGGGGCTCGTCATGCTCGGCCAGCGGGCGGAAACTCCGCCACAGGTCGATGGTGGTGGTGGTGCCGAGGGCGTTGAGTTCGCCGGCCTTCGAGGACAGCGCCGAGGCAAACATCACCGCCAACAGCAGTCCGATCACGCCGTGCGGCAGCTGGGTCAGAATAAAGGTAATGAAGACGTAGTCGGAGTCCTTCGTCCGTTTCGCCGAGGGATCGGCAGCTTGCAGGGCGGCGCGGGCTTCGTTGCGCACCGCGTCGGATGCTTTTTGCGCGCCAGCCAACGCAGCGCGCGCGGCCGCTTCCGCCGTCGGTTCCCCGCGATCGTGCGCAGCGACCCAAGTGCGAATCTTCTCCTGCTTGTCAGTGTGCAGCGCGGTGTGCTTTTCCTCCAGCGCACGGAATTTCGCGCCGTCGGGTCCGGTCACCTGCCGTTGCCATTGCGTCTGGTTGAAGATGACCGGCGTGCCGGGCTGAAACTGATAAAATACAAAGAGCAGCGCGCCGAGCATCACGATGCCGAACTGCATCGGGATTTTGAACAGCGCGTTGAACATCAAGCCGAGCCGGCCCTCGCGCAACCGCGCCCCGCCGAGGTAGCGCTGCACCTGCGATTGGTCGGTCCCAAAATACGACAGCGAGAGGAAGAAGCCGCCGAGGATGCCGGTCCAGATCGTGTAGCGCTGCTTGAGATCAGGCGTGTAACTCACGGCTTCTAGTTTACCCATCGCACCCGCGATGTGGGCCGCGTCCGGCGGCAGCTTCACCAGCAGGACGACAAACGCGGTCAGCATGCCCCCGAAGATGACTCCCATCTGGAGCTTTTGGGTTAGGTTTACAGCGGCGCTGCCGCCGGTGACCGTATAAACAATCGCCAGCAACCCGGTGAAGATAATCGTGAGGTCGAGCCGCCAGCCGAGCACGGTCGCGAGAATGATGGAGGGCGCATAGATCGTGATGCCGGCCTGAAGACCGCGTTGGAGCAAGAAGAGGCCCGCGCCAAGGAGGCGGGTCTTTTGATCGAAGCGCTGCCCCAGATATTCGTAAGCGGTGTAAACACCCAGCTTGCGGTAGATCGGCAGGAAGACCGCGCACACCACGATGAGCGCGAGCGGCAGGCCAAAATAGTTTTGGATGAAGGCGATGCCGTTCTCGTAGGCCTGGCCCGGCAGCGAGAGATAGGTAATCGTGCTCGCTTGCGTGGCCATCACCGAGATGCCAATCGTGCCCCATTTCGTCGCGCTGCCGCCCTTGAGGTAGGTGTTGAGGTTGTCGGTGTGACGCGTCCGCCACGTGCCATAAGCGGCAATGCCGACCATCGTCCCGAGCAACACGAGCCAGTCGATGGCACTCATGCGAAGACGCGCGAGAAAATCGTGAGTGCGATCACCACGCCCACGAAGCAGGCGAAGACAAACCAGTAGACGCCGCGCCAGGTGCGGAAACCCGGCACACCCGGGGATCCTTCATCCGCGTTTCGTTCTTCGCCCGGCATCATTTGCCGAGCGAGACGAGATTGGCGAAGAGCCGATAGGCGCCGGGCACGCCGGCGGGCAGTTGCCGGAAAAACGCGAGTCCGGTGTAAACGTAATAGCCCTTGCCGTATTGGGCGACGAGGACGCTGCTGTCCGGCTGCTGCTCGCCGGGGTCGCTCATCGCCAGCAGCGTGGCGAACTTGGTCTTGTCCCACGTCGCCGGGAAATAGGCGCCGCGCTCCTGCACCCAGCCTTCGAAATCAGCCTGTGAGATCTTGTTGGGCGTGTTCAGAGCAGGATGATCCGGCGCCACAAACGTCACGGGTGCCGTCTCATCGGTCACTCGGAGCGCGGGTGCGCTGCCATTGATGGAGAGTTCATAAGGCGCGAGCGGTCCGCGGAGGTTGTTGGCGGGGCGATTGTATTGTGCGACCACCGTGCCACCCGCCTCCACCCACGCGAAGAGTCCCGGCAGGTTCGCTGCGAGATCCTTGCGCTCGTTGAACGCCCGCACGCCGATCACGACGGCATCGAGGCCGCGCAATTTTTCCGGCGTGAGATCCGCGCTAGTGAGCGGGCGAACCGTGTAGCCGAGCTGGGCCAAGTTCTCCGCGACGCTGTCGCCCGCGCCCGGGAGATAGCCGACAGCCTTGCCCCGGATTGCGAAATCGAAAGCCGCGACCTTGAGGCGGGCGGGCGGCTGCAAAAGCTGTAGCGGCAAATGCGCGTAGCTGAACTCGACACGCTTGGTCCCGTAGCGCGCGCCACCCACGTCCGCCGTGGCGCTCAGCACGCCGGACGACGAGCCGGCGGGGGCCGTTACAGTAAAGGCAAACGTCGCCTTCTCCCCCACCTCCGCGAGAGTGAAAGTGTGAGAGGCGGGCGAAATTTTCCAGCCGGCCGGCCCGGTCAATTGCAGAGCCCCGTGAGCGTTCGCCCGTGCGCCGGTGACTTCGACGACGGTCGTCTTCGTCGCCTTAGGGGCGAAGAGTTCGACCTCGTAGGGAAACGCGAGTGACACCGGGGAAATCACCGCGAGCGATCGGCGCTGCTGCGCCTCGGACGCACCGGCTACGATCTGCACAGGCTGATCCGCGAGCACGAGGGTTTGCCCTCCAATTTCAAAAACGAACTCCACCGGAAACGCCGGCGGATTGATCGGCTGGCCGATGAGCTTCGTGTCATCGACGCGGAACAATCCCGGTGAGCCTTCCTCGCGGAGCCAGTAGGGCTGCGAGACCGGCGTGCGGGCGGGCAGCACCACGGAAGCGGACTTGGTCATCGTTTGGCTCGCGACGAGCGCCGCTGACACGTTCTGACCCGACTTCGCCAAAGGATAACGCACATTGATCCAACGCACGGGCACGTTTACTCGCAGTGTGGCGGAATGATTGAGTGCCAGCGTCTCGCCGGGCACCGTCTCCGCTCGCGGCAATGTCGTCTCCACCGTGAGGCCAAGGCAGGCCTGCAAAATCCGATCAAGCTGCGCGCGCTTGTCGGTCACGACGGGATCGGTAGGTAGCAGCGCGAGCTTCGTCCGGATCGCGAGGAGCGCCGGGACGCTCGCAGCCGGTTCGGCGGTGTTGAATTGCGCGACCGCCGCGTCGGCGAGTTTCGCGATTTCGGCGCCCCCGGGAAAACGCCCGAAGCTGAGCTCGAGTCCGTCGGCGATATCCTCTTTCGCGGGGTCGCCGGCGATCACCGAAAACGACGAAGTGGGCGGGCCGCCAAAGCCACCTCCGCTAAAATTGAGCCCGAATTGCGTCTTGTGCATCGCGCGGCTGCGCCCCGCGATCACGCTGAGGTCCTCACCCGTCACAGGATCGATTCCGCCCGAGTCAAAGCGCACGGTGCCAGGGACCGGCGCGCCATCGCCACCACCACCGCGACCGCCGCGTCCGCCGCCGCTGCGTCCCACGATTCGCTTCGGTTGCCACGGCGTCAGGCCGTCGGCGAGCTGCTCAGGGTAGGCCTTCGGATCGCCCGCGAGCTTGAAGGCTTCGATGGCAATAACGGCGGAAGCGACGTGCTGACCGTGCTGCCCCGGGGTCTGCACGGGGCTCATACCGGCGATGACGACATCAGGCCGGAATAGCCGGTAAACGCGCACCACGTCGCCGAGCACTTTCTCGTGTTCCCACAGGCGCAGCGCCTCCTTCACATCTTTGGAAAAACCGTAGTCGATGGCGCGGGTGAAAAACTGCCGGCCGCCGTCGATGCGCCGCGCAGCAAGCAACTCGTGCGTGCGGGCCAGGCCGAGTTTCTCGCCAAATTCGGGCCCGAGTTCGTTCTGACCGCCGTCGCCGCGAGTGTCGGAGAGATAAGCGGTGCGGTAACCCCGCCCGCGGGCTAAATAAGTGAGGAGCGCGTTGCTCTCGTCATCCGGGTGCGCCGCGACGTAGAGCACGCTGCCAAGCGTCGCGAAGCTTTTGAGTTCTTGCTGTATTCCGGCGGGCGTCGTCGGCACGTAGTCGGTGGCCCGCGCCGTCGCGCCCGCAAGCAGCGCGGAACAAACCATGAGGCACGCCGCCACGCCGCGACGTGGGCGGCGGGACATTTCCGGGGTGCAGGCGGACATCGCGATTACTTTTGGTTCGTGAACGCGATGGAATATTGCGTGTTTTCCCACGCCATCTTGATCACGCCGGCGCCCATGCCGGTTTTTTCCACGGCCATCGTAAACGGATCGATATTCCCGTCGGTCTTGCCCGGCTTGAGGTCGACGCGGGCGAGTTCGTTGGCCTTCTCCTCCGCTTCTTTGTAGGGGATGCCCCACTGGCCGGTTTTCTTGTTGATGATGAGTTTCGCGGAGCCGTCGGCCTGCGGCACGGTGAAGAGCGAATAGGTGCCGGCCGCCAGCGCGAAGCCACCGATCGTGATCGGCTTGGCGATGGTGAGCAGGGTCGCCTCGTTCGCGCCGGTGCGCCACACTTGGCCGTAGGGCACCAGGCCGCCCCAAATTTTGCGGACTTCCCCGCCCTTGGGATTTTTGGCGCCGGGCCGGCTGTAGGCGATTTTGACTTCGTTGCCGTCGATGTCGGCGCTCACCGTGGCGGGCGGGCTCGGGCGGGCCTTCTTGGCTTTCTTTTCCTGGGCGGGCAAGACGGCGGCGCCGAGCACGGCGACCGAGAGGAGGGCGATGAATTTGAAGCGAGTAAGTGTCATGGTGATTATTGGGGTGGGAAGTTTCGTCGCGGACATGAGGGACCCGACTGAGTGTGCCACGCCAGACGAGCGTGGGGCGACACGGTTGCGCGACCGCCGCTGGCTGCCGCGACGCGCAACCTCCCGCCTACTTCAGGCTGGCGATGAGCTCGTTGTTCAAACGGACATATTCGTCCCGGAGCAGCGGGCTCGGCGCCTTGGCGGCACCGGCGATCGAAGCCTTCGCGGTGGCAATCGCGCCGGCCTTGTCGCCCATCGCGGCCTGGACCTTCGCCTTGCGGTAGACGAAATAAAACGCGTCGGGCTGCTCGGCGATGGCGGCGTCCATCCAAGCGAGCGCCTTTTTCAGGTCGAGGTGGTTGTCGAGATAGAACATGGCCGCGTTGACATACGGCTTCTTGGTGCCCGGGCCGGCCATGGCCGCCTCAATCTGCGGCACCAGCGAGGTCACATCGAGTTCGAGTTTCAACTGCACCAGGGTGCGCTCCCAGATCAGGTTCATCGTGGCGGACGAGTCGCGCAGCTCGTTAAAATCGATGGTGAAGGTCTCCACCGGCACGCCGAAATCGATCACCTTGGCGGTCACGCGTAGCGTGTCGTTTTCCGGTTTGTAGGCGTAGGCGCCCCATTGCGTGCCGGCTTTCTGGAAAATTACGGTCCACGATTCCCGGCCGGGAATCGTGAAGAGTTCGTAGGTGCCGGCGGCCAGCGCGGAGCCCTGCACCTTCACGTCGGTGCTGAAGGTGATGCGCGTCGCGTTGTTGGCACCCGTGCGCCAGACCACGCCGTAGGGCTCGAGTTTTCCGAAAATCTCGCGGCCCTTCATGCTGGGTCGCGAGTAGACGACTTCGATGTCGGTTACGCCGACCCGCTGCTTCAGCGTGGCGGCGGGACTTG
>JBDSGI010000350.1:0-4061 GCA_039919035.1 Opitutaceae bacterium | reverse complement strand
GGTTTTCTTCGCATCCACATCGACGTAGCCCGCAATGCGAACGCCATGATCCTCAAGGTGGGCGGCACGTTTCCGCGTGTGGCGCCCCGCGCCCCACACGAAAATTTTCCTCCCGCCAGCTAACCGCGCTAACTCCCGCGCGATCCACGGAGCTTTGACCCGGAAAAACGCGTCCAGCGAATAGCGCACATCGGTCCGCGTCAGGCGCCCGGGCGAATCGTGCCAACGGAGCAACACCCGGGGCACCTTTGCGATCCGCACGCCGGCATCGAGCCAGCGCAGCCAAAGTTCATAGTCCTCGGGAAAATCGCCGTCGCGATACCCGCCATGCCGCGCCACGAGTTCATGGCGGAACATCGCGCTCGGGTTCGCCAGCGGTGCCTCGACAAAGCGATGCAGCGCGATCGCCTCGGGCGTGAGCAGCCCGTTCAGCCAATCGACATGCAGGGCGTAACCTGCGCCCACCCGGCGGTCCCCGCCAAATTCCACCAAGCTGCCCACCACGCCCACCGCGTAATTCTCCGGCGCCGCCAAGAATCCCACCTGCTCTTCCAGCCGCGTCGGCAGCGCCTCGTCGTCCGCATCCATCCGCGCGACAAATACTCCGCGCGCCGCGGCGATGGCGCCATTCGCCGCCGCCGCGACCCCCGCGGGTGGTTGCTCGATTAGCACCAAGCGGGACTCCGCCCGGGCCAGCTGGCGCAAGGTTTCGCTCGAGCCATCGGTCGACCCATCGTCCACGGCGATGAGTTCCCAGTCGGCGAAGGCCTGCGCCCGCACGCTCGCGATCGCCCGCGCCAACGTCGCGGCGGCGTTGCGCACTGGCAAGATCACGGAAACTCGGGGAACACGAGAAGACACCACGGTGCACTCGCCTAGGTGCGGAGGGCGCGCGTGTCGATTCACGTTCAAAATTTCCGGCACAAATTTCTCAAATCGGCGTTTGCCACCCCCCTCGATTAGCCGGACGTTCGAGCAATGCCTGCAGCTCAAACCCCTTCACACGTCGAGGAGCACTTCTCCCTTCCGCTGTTCCTTCTCACGATCGCCGCCACCTTGGCGGGCTTGGCCGGACTAATTCGGTTCGTCGCTCCCGAAGCCTTGTGGAGCGCCCAACTCAGCGCCGGTGTAGCACCGTTCATTGCGGCGTTTCTCGCAATTCACCTGCTCACCTGTTTCTTCGAGTTCCTTTTTCACCGCTACGTGCTGCACAAACCGGTCGTGCCGTTCCTCAGCCGCTTCTACAAACAACACACGTTGCATCACTCGCTAACGCGCATCGGCAAACGCTACACCCCCGGCGGCCGGGAAGTGCCGTTCGTCGAAAACATCTACCCGGTCACGCAACCCGAGCAGGGCGAGGCCTCGTTTTTCCCTTGGTATACGCTCGCGATTTTTTCCCTCGCCGTCACCCCGCTGCTCGCGCTGCTGCAATGGATCGCCCCGGGGATTCCATGGTTCTTCGGCGGTTATGCGGCGATCGCGTTCGCGGTCACGCTCTACGAGACTTTCCACGCCATCGAGCATTGGTCGTTCGAGCGCTGGGCTCCGCTCATCGAGCACCGCCACTTCGGCTGGCTGTGGCGCAAGGTCTATAGCTTCCACCTCCGGCACCATGCCGTGATCGATTGCAACGAGGCCATCTCAGGTTTCTTCACCCTGCCGGTCTTCGACTGGGTCTTCGGCACCTTCGTGCTGCCGAAATCGCTCTATACCGACGGCAGCGAATGGACCGCCACTGAATTCACGAGCCCCCGGCCGGTCGCCCTCATCCGCTGGTGCGACGAAACGTCCGACGCGATGATCAAGCGCCGACGCGCGCGCCAGGCGCAGCAACCGGCCCCCGTGGGTCGCGCCTACACCCGGGGAGAGCAGGTCGCCCACTACCTCACGCACGGCGTGGGGCTGGCCGCCAGCATCGCCGCACTGGTGCTCATGATCGTCTATGCCACGCTGCGCGGCGAATCATCTCACGTCCTGCCGGCGGTGGTCTTCGGCGTGGCCCTCATCGCGCTCTACGCGACCTTTATGAGCTTCCGGCCCGACGGGGCCACGCATTGGCGGCAGCTGCTGCACCGCCATCATCACGCGGCGATCTTTTTGCTCATCGCCGGCACGGCCACTCCTTTTCTGCTCGGCAGCGTGCGGGGGCCCTGGGGCTGGAGTCTTTTCGGCATCGTCTGGGGCATCTGCGCCATCGGCGCCAGCTGCCGGCTCTTCGGCACGGACAAGCTTCGCCTCGTGTCCCGCGGCGCCTACCTCGCGCTCGGTCTCGTCGCACTTATTGCGCTGAAACCTCTCGTCGCCACCGTGCCGCAAGGCGCGCTCTGGCTCCTGCTGGCCGGCGCCCTGTGTTATGCCTGCGGCTCGGTTTTCCACGTCTGGCAGCGCCTCCGCTACCACCAAGTCGTCCGCCATGCCTTCGCCCTCGGCGGCAGCGCCTGCCACCTGCTCGCCGTGGTGCTCTTTGTGTTGCCGCACGGGACGTGAGCGCCGATTGGGCGCTCACCGCGGCCAAATCAACCGAACTCTAAAACGGGATTGATTCGCCGGATTTGGCTGTCCACGGTCTCGCCCTCTAGTCGGACGCTTAGCTCAGTTGGTTAGAGCACCTGCTTCACACGCAGGGGGTCGGCGGTTCGAGTCCGCCAGCGTCCACCAGCCTTCGCTCGCAACCAGCTCAGAGTGCGAAACCAATAAATTGGAACGAATGAGAAATTCGCCCGCAACGTGCTTTCTGGCGGTGGCGACTCTGGCTCTGGCGGGCATCCTGATTTTTCAACAGAGGAAGGCTTCCCTCGCGGAAGACGAAGCCCGCTCACTGCGAGGGGAACTCCGTTCCAAGGAGGGGGAAGTGAAAGCGGCCCTTCAGGCACGCGACAGCTACGCCACAAGGCTCGAAGAATATCTGAGCACGCGCCGACAACCGCCCGCGGACGCCGCCGCCAAAACGCCGGCCAGCAAAGACGACGAAAAATCGAAGATCGAAATCCTAAAAGACGTCCTCGCTCGCCTGCCCGAACAAAGCATTCCGGAACTGCAACTGACCAAGGAGGCCGATTGGTATGCGGCCGTTGAGGGTGAACTGGAATCAACGGAGGATTATCGTCGTGCCTTGGCCAGACTGCGGGCTGCGGGCGAGAGCCGTTTCGCCTCGCTGGCGCAACCCGCGCTGAAGGCTTATCTCAGCGCCAACAACGGCGTCTTTCCCAATCCGCCTTCGCTACTCGGGGCGCATTTTACGGATCCCGCAAGCGCTGCAATCCTCCAGCGCTACAAGACCGTTCCCGCCGACGAAGTGAAAAACGTCCGCGTGGGTGGTGACTGGGCGATTACCCAGATCAACCGCATCGACAGCGAGTTTGATTCCTACTCGGTCATCGGTCCACGAGGCCACGGCGCGTTTACAAAACGGTAGCGCGGTGCCCCGTAAGGACCTCGCTATTTCTTGGTCACGACCGCCCGCTTCCGCTCCGGAAATAATTCTCGGCAGATCTCACACACCGTCCCGTCGCAGCCGTGGGCGCTGCAGTGTTCGCGGCCGTAGTAGATGATGCGCAGATGAAGCGCGTTCCAGTGTTCGCGCGGGAAGAGTTTTTTCAGGTCTGCTTCGGTTTGCTCGACGTTCTTGCCGCTCGTCAGCTTCCAGCGCTGCGCGAGCCGGTGGATGTGCGTGTCGACCGGAAACGCTGGCACGCCGAAAGCCTGCGCCATCACGACACTCGCCGTCTTGTGCCCCACGCCCGGCAACTCCTCCAGCTCCGCAAAGGTGCGGGGCACCTCGCCGCCGTGCTGCTCCAGCAACAATCGCGAGAGGCCCGCAATTGCCTGCGCCTTGCGGGGCGCGAGGCCGCACGGACGCACGATGGCGTCGATCTGCGCGACGGTGAGCGCGGCCATCTTCGCGGGCGTGTCGGCGAGCGCAAAGAGCACAGGCGTCATGAGGTTCACCCGTTTGTCGGTGCATTGGGCCGATAGTAGGACCGCAATCAGGAGGGTGAAGGCATCGTGATGCGCGAGCGGAATGGCGGGCGCGGGGAAAAGCTCGGCGAGCCGACGGT
>JBDSGI010000349.1:0-4601 GCA_039919035.1 Opitutaceae bacterium | reverse complement strand
GTCGCCGTCGAGCATCCGGCCGAGGCCGCCGAGCACGGAGCCTTCTTCTTTCCCGCCGCGGGCGGCCCCGACGATCCGGCCGGCGAGGCGGGAGAATGGCAGTGACTGCAGCCAGACCTTGCCCGGCCCGCGCAGCGTGGCGAAGAATAGCCCCTCGCCGCCAAAGAACGCCGTTTTGATCCCGCCGACCAGCTGGATGTCGTAGTCCACCGTCGGTTGGAAACCGACGATACAACCGGTGTCCACGCGCAGGATTTCCCCCGGCGAAAGTGTGCGCTCGTAGATGGTGCCGCCGGCGTGCAAGAACGCCCAGCCGTCGCCCGTGAGTCGCTGCATGATGAAGCCCTCGCCGCCGAAAAGACCCGCGCCGAGTTTTTTCTGGAACGCGATGCCGATGCTCACGCCCTTGGCCGCGCAGAGAAACGAATCTTTTTGCGCAATCAGCTCGCCGCCGAGATCGCGGAGCTGGACCGGAATGATTTTCCCAGGATAGGGCGCGCCGAAGGCGACGCGCCGTTTGCCCGCGCCTTGGTTTTGAAACACCGTCATGAACAACGATTCGCCCGTCAGCAGGCGCTTGCCCGCGCCCAGGAGCGCGCCGAGGAAGCCGCTGTTACGCTGGGCGCCGTCGCCAAAAATTGTCTCCATTGCGATACCGTCGTCCATGAACATCATGCCGCCCGCCTCGGCGACGACTGCTTCCTGCGGGTCGAGCTCAACTTCGACAAACTGCAGGTCGTCGCCGTGAATTTTGTAGTCGATTTCGTGCATCTGGGTGGCGAGGAGGGGAGGATTCATGGTGAAAAGGTGGCGTGGTCCGAAATGGAGTTCCCTTGGAAAACCCGGTTCCGGTTGAAAGGTTGCGCCCAAACGCCGCTTCCGGCCGGATTATTTTTTTAACGCGGCCCGCACGAGGCGGTCGTCGCCGTCGTTTTTTGCCGGCATGAGCCGGAGCACGGCGCACATGAGATTGTAGATATGGATATTTTCCACCGGGGGGATTTCGACGCCGGGGCGAAAAGCCGGGCCGTGCGCGATGAGGATGCCGTGCATGTTCGGCAGCTGTGGGTCGTAGCCGTGGTCGCCTTGGAGGTAGCCTTGGGCGGCGTAACGCGTGCGCAGGCGCTCTACGCTGGCCCGGCTGCCGGCGTGCCAGCCTTCGTCGGGCAGAACCCATATGGGCGCGATGCGGTCGCCGCCCCGAAGGAAGTGAAACCGCGCGGGCAAATCCGCGCGGAGATACGCTTTCACATGGGGCACGCGGGCAAACGCGCGCACGATGTCCTCGGCGGTGCCGCGCAACGGACGGAGCGACAGCGCGCTGCCCTCGTCGTCAATCTGCACCGCATCGCGGGCAATGTAATCCTCCAGCACGACCACGCGGTCGAGGCTCGTGGCGGTCATGCCGTGGTCGGAGACGACCACAAGATTGGGCTCGACGTTTTCAGCGCGGAGCCGCGCCAGCATCGTAGCGATGCGCCCATCGGTGAGGCGGATCGCGGCGCCGACCTCCGGGGAGTCGGGGCCGTAGGTGTGGCCCGCGCTGTTGGTTTCCTCGAGGTAAAACACGATCACAGACGGACGCTCGGCAGCGGGCAGCTGCAGCCACCCGATGAGTTCATCCCGCCGACTTTCAAACGGAATGCGGTAGTCGTATTTTTTCCAAAACGTCGGACGCACGCCGCCGATTTCAGCTTCGGAACCCACCCAAAACGAGGCGGCGGCTTGCCGGCCTTGCTTGATCGCGGTGGCCCAGATCGGTTCGCCGCGCCACCAGTGGGAATCCTGCACGGCGGCCGGCAGATTGTAGCGGAAATACCGCCCCACTTTGGGGTCAAAAAATACGTTGTTCATGATCCCGTGGTGCGCCGGCCGCAGCCCGGTGACGATCGAGTAGTGGTTTGGAAACGTGTTGCTCGGGAAAACGGGAATCAACCCGCGCGCGGCCACGCCCCCCTGGCGGAGCGCCCGCAGGGTCGGCGCCTCGGCGGCGTATTTCTCAAGGTAATCCCAGCGAAAGCCATCGAGTGAGATGAGAATCAACGGTGACTCGACCGCGGCACCGCGCCCGGCGGTCACGTGTGAGGCCAGCAGGGCGAGGAAGAGAAAAACGAAGCGCGTCATCGGCGGAGGGTGACGAGCGTGGCGCCCCACGAGCCGGAATGTTCGTCGCCGACGCGAAAAGCGGCGACGAGCGGGGAACGTTCGAGCAGGGCGTGGACGGTGGTGCGCAGCGTGCCGGTGCCCTTGCCGTGAACGATGCGCACCTCGCGGATGCCACCGGCGGCGCACTCCGCGAGATAGGCGGGAATCAGTTCTCCCAAATCAGCCGGACGAAAGGTGTGCAGATCCAGTTCGCCGGTGATGGGCAGCCGCAGGGGTTCTTCGTGCGGCCCGGGCTCGGCCGGCTCGGAGCTCACTTTTTCGGCGGAGAGTCCGCTGGCGGCGGATTGCCGGGGGGCTCAGCGGCGGTTGGCGTCGCGGACGGGGTGGGCGTGACCGTCGGCTCCGGTGCCAGGATCTTGTTCTCTAATGGGGCGACCGGTTCCGTCGCGGCTACCGGGCCGGCTTCGGCCGTGACCCCCGCGTCCACCGCCGGCAAGACCGGCGTGGCTGTCACATCGGTGGCTGCGGCCCCCTCGGCGTGATAGTCATGCGCATGGTAGTCGTGATCGTAGTGGTCGTGCGAGGCGTCGGGCCCGGCTGCTTCCGGGAGTGCGGGCGTCGGCGTGGCGGAGGGGTTCTCCTCGAGCTTGAGTTGGGTCTGTTTCCGTTCGTCATCCTCCAGGGCGCGTTTGAATTCCTCCTCCACGCCGGCGGCGGCCTTCTTGAATTCGCGCATCGTTTTGCCGAGGCCGCGGGCAAACTCGGGAAGCTTCTTCCCGCCGAAGAGCACGAGCACGAGAACGAAGATCATCATCATCTCGGGTGCGCCCAGCCCATCGATGAATGCCAGCGGTGCAAAAACCATGTCCATGGTGAGACTGTGCGTCATTTCGCGGAAAAAGGTAGTGCGAAATTTTCGGCGGGTTAGCGCACGTAAACGCTGACGGAAAATTTTTGCGACTCGCCCGGGGGGACGAGGTGCAGGCCGACCTTGTGCTCGGGGGCGTTGGGCGGGCCCATCCAAGGCTCCACGCAGTAGAACGGCGCTTTGTCGTTCAGTGTCCACGTCACGAAGGTGGCATTGGGGTCCGGGATTTTTTCGGTGCCGAGGAACACGCTCACATCGCCCGGCCGGCCCTTTTCGCCGAAGATAACCTCGTTGCTCCGCAGCCCCGTGTGCAGCGCGTCGACCAAGGCCGGGTTGTCGAGGCTTTCGTCGTTCTGCAGCTCCGGTCCCTCGACCAGCGCTCCGGCGGCGGCTTGGCGCAGCCGCTTGCTGGCGGGAATGCGAATCATGTAGTCGCCCCGGGTCATGCCTTCGCTCCACGGCACGGTAAAATAAAAATGGTGGCCCGCCGACCATGGCAACGGTTGCTTGCCCCGGTTGGTGAGCATGAATTCGCACGAGAGCCCGAGCGGCTCGAAGCGATAGGTGACGGTAAACTCATAGTTGAAGGGGTAGGCGAGCCGCGCCTCCTCGCCGGGCACAAATTGCGCCACGAAGCCGCGCGAATCGAGGCGCGTGATCGTGAAGTCGCCCTGCCGCGCGATGCCGTGCATCGGCATCGGCCGGCGCACGTCGTCCGCCGCGCGCCACGCATGGATGTCGCCGCGGTCAAAAACGCGGGCGTTGAAGGGAAACAGGATTGGATTGCCGCCGCGCACCCGGGCGAACTGCGAAAAATCGGCGTCCTCCGGCCAGAAAATCACGTCGCGCACCGAGCCGTCGCCAAGGGTGATGTTCCAGTTCATCAGGCGCGCGCCCTTTTCCGGCAGCGCGAGGAAGGTCGAGTTGCCCACCCGCCAACGGGTGAGCGTCTGGCCTTGGTAGGGGACTTTTTCCATCGACGCGGATGCTTCAAGGCCGGCGGCCGCACGCCAAGCGTTTTGTGGAAACACCCCGGGATTTTCGACCGGCGCGGCGCTTGCGCTGCACCGCCGCCTCTCTCACTGTCCGCCACCGATGCGTCGCTTGCTGCTCCAGTTTCTCGCGATTTTGATGACCTTCGCGGTGGCGCGACCCGCAGCGGAAACGAGCTCGGCGCCTTCGCCCGTTTCTAAACCGATTGAACGCGTTTACGTCATCCCGGTGCAGGGCGAAATTGCTTCGCCTGTCCTCTATATCATTCGTCGCGGCCTCAAGGAAGCCATCGAGCAGAAGGCCGATGCCGTGATTCTCGACATGAAAACCCCCGGCGGCGCACTCGGCACGACGTTGGAAATCATGGAGGCGATCGCTAAATTTCCCGGCGTGACGATCACCTACGTGAACAACGAGGCCATGTCCGCCGGCGCCTTCATTTCTGCCACGACCCAGGAAATATGGTTTTCACCCAGTGGCATCATCGGGGCCGCCGCCCCCGTCAGTTCGGACGGCAAGGACGTCGAGGCCACCATGCGGCAAAAGGTGGTCAGCTATCTCAAGGCCCGGATTCGTTCGAGCAGCGAAGGCTACGGCTATCGCGGCCAGGTCGTCTCCGCGATGATCGATTCGG
>JBDSGI010000348.1:0-3952 GCA_039919035.1 Opitutaceae bacterium | reverse complement strand
CCCAACGCTTCGACGCCATCGTAACCTACTTTTTTCTGGATTGCTTCCCGCCAGAGGAGCTTACCGCCGTCATTGACCAACTCGCGGGTTGCGCGACCGACGACGCGATCTGGCTGGTCGCCGATTTCGCACTACCGGCCCGCGGCGTGGCGTGCTGGCGCGCGCGGGCCGCACATTATCTCATGTATGCGTTTTTCCGCCGCGCCGTCGCCCTCCCGGCCCGCCGCCTCACCCCGCCCGATGAGCGGCTGCGGTCCCACGGCTTTGAGCGCAGCTCGCGGCGGGAATTTAGCCTCGGCCTGCTGCATGCGGACGTATGGGAACGAGCCCCACGCTGAGACGGTCTCGCAAGCTTATCACGGTGCGTCAAAAAAAATTCCTTGGCACTTTCGCGATGCGTGGGCTACTTTGAGTTGTATTGACGTTTGGCAGCCCGGTATTTTTTCCCGCTGCTCATTCCCTATCGGAATCGTAAACGACGTCTCCACGGCCTGCGGGCTGTGTTCAAGCCAACCATCAGCAGCCGGCGCATCCGCCCGGCGCATCCGCCCGGCGCATCCGCCCGGCGCGTCCAACAAGCCAAAATGTCCAAATTGATTCCAGCATCCACCCTGCCCCGGATCGGCATGGTTTCCACCCACGGTTACGTCGCGGCCGATCCGCCGCTCGGTGCCGCCGACACCGGCGGCCAGGTCGTTTACGTGCTCGAACTCGCCAAGAAACTCGCCCAGCTCGGCTACGAGGTGGATATCTGGACGCGCCGCTTCGAAGACCAGCCCGAGATCGACGTCATCAATGATCGCGTCCGCGTCATTCGCGTGCCCTGCGGCGGACGCAACTTCATCGACAAGGAATACTTGATCCGCCACCTCGGCGAGTGGGGCGAAAACGCCCTGCGCTTCATCCAGCGCCACGGGCTAAAATATCAGTTTTTCAACAGCCACTACTGGGACGCCGGCTACGCCGCCCAGCACCTCGCCGATACGCTCTCCGTCCCGCACCTCCACACCCCGCATTCGCTCGGCCTGTGGAAGAAGCAGCTCATGGAGCGGGACTACCCGGACGATGCCGCAAACTTCGAGCGGAAGTATAATTTCACGCAGCGCATCAACGAGGAGACGCTCCTCTATCGAAATTGCGATGAGGTCGTCGCCACCACGCCGCTGCAGGTCGATATGCTCACGGCGGACTATGGCGTGCCCGTCGCCCGGGTCCGCATGATCCCGCCCGGCTACGACGACAATCGCTTTTTCCCCGTCGGCGCCTCGTCGCGCGAAGCCATCCGCCAGCGCCTCGGGTTCAAGGGCAAGGTGGTCCTCGCCATCGGCCGCCTCGCGCGCAACAAGGGCTACGATCTCCTGATCGCTGCCTTCACGCTCGTCGCCACGCGGCTGCCCGAAGCCACGCTGTATCTCGCGGTCGGCGGCACGCTCCTCAACCCGCTGGAGGAAGAAATCCTGGCCGAGCTCAGGGCGCAGGTCGCCACTTTGGGACTTAACGACCAGGTAAAATTCGGCGGCTTTGTCGCCGATACCGAGCTCGCCGACTACTACCGCGCCGCCGATGTCTTCGTCCTCAGCAGCCGCTATGAACCCTTTGGCATGACCGCCATCGAGGCGATGGCGTGCGGCACGCCCACGGTCGTCACCACCCACGGCGGGCTCTACCGCGCCGTGACCTTTGGGCGCCATGCGCTCTACGCCGACACCTTCGACAAGGAAGATCTCGGCATCTCGATCGTGAAGGTCCTGAAACATCCTCGCCTCGCCGCCCGCCTCTCGCGCATGGGCGCGCACAAAGCCCGGAGCCTGTTTACGTGGACGGGCATCGCGCAACAAGTCGTCAGTCTTGTCGAGGAACGCACCGCAGCGCTCGCTTTCACCGACACCGAATGGGACGAGCCGTGGAACGACGGCGATTAAACCCACCCTTTGAACAACCATCCTTCGCCAATGACCGCCCGGCTTTTTTCTTCCGACCTCGACGGCACTCTCCTCGGCAATCCCGAATCAACCCAGCGCTTCAAGGCCGTGTGGGAGTCGCTTGCACCAGAAGCGCGGCCGCTGCTCGTCTACAACACCGGCCGTCTCATCGACGACCTGCGCCGCTTCGTGGCCGACGGCACCCTACCCGAGGCAGACTACTGCATCGGCGGCGTGGGCACCCAGATCTACGATGTGCGCGGCGGCCGCGTGCTCGACGAACTCCACGCCCACCTGCGCGAAGGCTGGGACCTCGCCCGGGTCCGCGCGATTACCGGCTCATATCCCGGCACGCGCCCGCAGCCGGACGAGTTTCAACACGAATTCAAGTCGAGTTGGTTTCTCGATCGCGCGTCGCCCGCCGCGATCCGCGAATTGCAGCGCCGCCTCTCGGAGCAGGGGCTGCAGGTGAAGGTCGTTTACTCAAGCAGTCGCGATCTCGACATCCTGCCGCAAAACGCGACTAAGGGCGGCGCCCTGACGTGGCTCTGCGCGCGCCTCGGCGTGCAGCTCGACACCGTCATCGTCGCGGGCGACACCGGCAACGATTCCAGCATGTTCCGCCTCCCCGGCGTGCGCGGCATCGTTGTCGAGAACGCCCTGCCCGAGCTCTACGAGGCCACCGTGGATGTGCCCACCTACAGCTCCCGCGAGATTCTCGCCGACGGCGTGCTCGACGGGCTCTGCCACTACGGCGTCGTGTGCGCGCTCCCGCCGAAGGAAAAAACCCGCCTCAAGCGCACGGAGATGACGCCGGGTTTTCAAATGCTCTTCACCGGCACAAAGCTCGGCTCACTCAGCGAGAAAGAGCGCGCGTTCCTCGCCACCGCGTATGAGCAGGCGCTCGTCGCCCTCCGCAAAAACATCACGCCGCTCGGCTTCTCCGCCTGCTCGCTCACGGACAACACCGTCACCGGCACCGACGCCAACTATCGCAGCGTCTGGGCCCGCGACGGCGCCATCACGGTCTGGAGCACGCTGCACATCCCCGACGAGGATATCCGCGCCGCCCAGCTCGCGACGCTTGAAACTCTGCTCAACGCCACCACTCCCAACGGGCAGATTCCGGCCAATGTGCGCATCGACGACGGCGAGCCCGACTACTCCGGCGTCGGCAGCATCGCCTCCATTGACAGCGGCCTCTGGGTCATCATCGCCGTTTACAACTTCGCCTTTCGCACCGGCGATCACTCGATCCTCTATCGCTACGCCGATCGCCTGCAGACCATCATGAACTGGCTCAGCGCGCAGGATTCCAACAACGACGGCCTCCTCGAAATTCCCGAGGCCGGCGATTGGACGGATCTCTTCGGCCGCAGCTACAACGTCCTCTACGACGAAGTCCTTTGGTATCGGACCAACGTCTGCTACGGCCGCATGCTTGAGCTGATGGGTCAGTTCGACAAAGCCGCCGACTACCTGCGTTGGTCGCAAAAAATCCGCAGCCGCCTCCTCGACGTCTTCTGGCCCACGACCGCGCCCGACGCCAACGGCCCCCGCGCGAACCGTTTCGCCGACCGTCAGTCCGGCCTCGGCGACACCCAATACCTCCTCGCCGAAATCACGCCCTTCGCCTTCAACTGGCGCTGCGACACTTACGCCAACATCCTCGCGTTCCTCATGAACGTGCTCGACATCGATCGCGCCCGCACCGCGTTCCGTTTCATGTGGGGCGTCGGCGTCAACCAACCCTGGCCGATCTCCAACCTCTACCCCGTCGTGCAGGCCGGCGATCCCGACTGGCGCGCCTACTACACCGTCAACTTGCTCAACCTCCCGCAACACTACCACAACGGCGGCATCTGGCCGCTCGTCGGCGGCATGTGGGTGCGCTTCATCCACCGCCTCGGCTTCCACGAGGTCGCCTGCCGCGAGCTCGTGCGCCTCGCCCAGCTCAACCAGCTCGGCCGCGATCACGAATGGGAGTTCAACGAATGGGCCCACGGCCAGACCGGCCGACCCATGGGCAA
>JBDSGI010000347.1:0-4404 GCA_039919035.1 Opitutaceae bacterium | reverse complement strand
AAGAACGGCCGGCCTTGTCCCGTGGAATTGGCTTCGATGGTGCCGATGATCGCGGGCACGTCGCCAATCGTCGCCGCGATCTCGGCGAGGGAGTCCGCGACATCGGGCCCGAAGCGCCGCTTGAACAGCAGATCGCGGGGAGGATACCCGCAGACGACGAGTTCAGGGAAGACCACCAGCTCCGCGCCCTGCGCGACGAGATGAGTGTAGGCGGCGATGATTTTCCCGCGATTGCCGGCGAGATCGCCGACGGTCGGGTTGATTTGGGCAAGGCCGAGGCGCATGAAAAGGAGCGGGAACGTGAAGGGCTTTGTCGGGGCTGACAACTCGCAACCCAAGCTTGCGCTCTGCGTCAGGCGCCCACTTGCATACCATATTGACCGCCATGCCCAACGTCTCCGTGCACTACGTTTCCCTCTTGCTGTTGGCGGTTGGGTGCGCGTGGGGGGCGGAGTCGGGCGCGCCGGTATCTCTGACGCTGGAGCAGGCCATGGCCTCCGCCGAGGGCGTGAACAGCAACGTGCTGCTGAGCCGGGAAGCGGCGGCGCAGGCGCTGGAGCAGGTGAATCAGGCGCGGGCGGGCATCCTGCCGAACATCAATCTCAACGCTTTCCAGCGGCGCTCACGAAACCTAAATATCCTCAGCACCACCGGTGCGCTCAGCGAAACCCGGCCGTCGAATCGCTTCGACGCCCGACTTTTCGGAACTTATTCCGTGCTCAATCCCCAGCTCCTCTCTGCCGGACAGTCGATCCGGGTCGGCGCAGAAGTGGCGCAGGGCGACGTCCGTGTCACCGTGCAGACCGTGATTTCAAATATTGCCCAGGCGTATTTCGGTCACCTCCGCAATCTGCGTCGCCTGGACGTGCTCGACGCCAACATCGCCCGCTCGCGCTCGCTTTTCGATCTGGCGAAAAACCAGCTTATCGCCGGCCTGGCCACCCAGATCGACGTGACGCGTGCTGAGGCGCAACTGGCGCAGGCGGAGCAGGCCCGGCTGCAGCAATTAACCTCCGTCGTGCAAAGCGAGCTGGTCTTCAAACGTCTGCTGAACCTAAATCCGGCCGCGCCGCTCCAGCTCGCGGATTTTCCGCTCGCCCGCGTTGACGCCGGGTTGGCGAGCCTCGGCGATAATCCCACGACTTTTGAGCAGCGCGCCGACTGGCTCCGGGGGCGCAAGGCCCTCGAGCAATCGCGGCTCGATGTGCGGACCGCGACGTTTGAGCGCCTGCCCACGCTCTCGCTCGCCGGCGATTACGGGAAGGGCGCCGCCAACTTCGATGACGACGGCAAGCGCAAGGTCTGGACCTTTGGCGCGACTGTGTCGGTGCCAATTTTCGACGGTCTGCGCGCCGGTGCGGATCATCGCGCCGCCCTCTCGCGCCAACGCGTGCAGCAGGCGCGGCTCAATTCCCTGGAGTTGCAGATTTCCTCTGAGTTGCGCCTCGCGCGGCAGGACGCCTCCTCGCGCTACGCGCAAATCGCGGTGGCGGAGAAAACTTCGCAGCTCGCCGAAGAACAGCTTCGCCTCGCCCGGGCGCGATATAACGAGGGCGTCGCCGACAACCGCGAGGTGATCGAGGCCCAGACGCAGCTCGCCGTGGCGGCGGACAACCTCGTCGACGCGATTTACCAATACAACTTGAGCCGGGTGGAGTTGGCGCGCGCGAAGGGCGAGGTCCGCGGGGTCCTCGCGGAGAAGGCGCCCTGAACGTGGCGACGACTGTTCCGCCCCGCCTCATTCTCGCCTCGGCTTCGCCTCGCCGCCGCGAATTGCTCGCGCAACTGGGCGTGGCCTTCGAGGTGATGGTAGCCGAGGTCACCGAGCATGAGGAAACCACCACCGATCCCCGGGTGATGGTCGCGCATAACGCCGCGCTCAAGGCCGACTGGGTGGCCGCGCGGCAGCGTGACGCGTGGGTGTTGGGCGCCGACACCACCGTCTTCATCGCCGGCTCGGCACTGAACAAACCCGCCGACGCCGCCGAGGCCCGCGCGATGCTCCGGCGACTCAGCGGACGCAGCCACACCGTGTTTACCGGTCTGGCGCTCCGTCAGGCGAACACGGAATTCCGGCTCGACGAGGGCGTCGCAAGCGAGGTGACCATGAAGACGTTCGACGAAGCGACCATCGAGGACTACCTCGCGCGCGTGCACACTTTGGACAAAGCCGGGGGCTACGCGATTCAGGAGCACAGCGATCTCATCGTGGCGGGCTACACAGGTTCGTTGAGCAATATTGTCGGCCTGCCTCTGGAACTCACGAAACAAATTTTGACGCGGTGCGGTCTCCTGCCATGACTTCGGGCGCGTATTTGCGTCCAGCCACTCCGACATGATCCAATCCATCGTCCCTCCCGCGCCGGCAACCGGCCTCAAGGGCCTCGCCTTGCGGGTTTGGCAAAATCCAGACGGACGGTCGACCACCATTGGTGTCGCGGTGGTAGTGGTCTTTCACCTCCTGCTGGTGACGCTAGGGCCGCGGCTGCTGGTTTTTGGCCATACTTCGCTGGCGCCACGGGACACGGGAACCGCGCGGGACTTTAATATCGAATTGGCGCCGGAGATGTTTGAGAAGCCGCCGCAGCCGCCCGAGCCATCGAAGTTCGTCGAGACCAACCCCGAGGCGCCGGAAAACACGCCGGACAAGACGAAAAACTTCGCGGCGCAAAACCAGCAGGTGGCCCAGGAAAAGCCCACGCCAGACGGCAAGAGCGACCGTCCCGCCATGGAGGGTAAACAGGATCAGGAATCCAACCAGATCGTGAGCGGGCGCCTGAGTAATCCCGTGGAGCGCGTCGAGCCCGAGCCGCCGGCGGTCAATGTTCCCGTCGCTGAGACGCCTGTCGTAGCCCCGCGCGCTGAGCAGAATCCGCTGTCAGGGCAGGAGAAGTTTCTGGGTGAAAACGCGGCCGGCTTCGCCGGCAACATCGCCAAACGCCTCGAAAACGCGCGTGACGTGCCGGAAAAAGTCGACGGCGTGAAAGACGCGAAGGCCTTCGAAGGGGCGACGTCGTTGCAGCCCACCATCGACCCCCGCAAGCCGCGTCCGCGCCCGCAGGTGGTGCAAACCCAGCAAGTGCGCCCGGCGATTTTGGCGGAGCAGCGCATCGGCACCACCAACGTCGGTCTCACCGCCATCGACGCCAAATTCAGCCAATATGGCGCCTACCTTCAGCGGATGATCGACAGCGTGCAGATTCAGTGGGAGCGAATCATTTTGCAAATGACCGCCATGCCCGCCGGCGGCAGTACCGTCTCGGTGAAATTCATCATGAACGACGAGGGCAAGATTACGAAAATCCAAGCCTTTGAATCGACCGCGAGTGAGACTGCCTCTCGGGCCTGCGTCAGTGCGATTACTGATCGATCGCCCTACGGCCCGTGGACGGACGACATGAAGGCCGTGCTCGGCACGCAGCAGGAGATGACGTTCACGTTCTTCTATCAGTGAGCGCGGCCGAAGTTTTTTGGGCGAATTTACCGCTGGGGCACGGCGTAGAGTTAATCCGCCGCGACACGAACGGACTGGCAGCCTTCAACAAACCGGCGGGCGTCCTCTCGCATCCCAACCAGCGCGGCGACGAGAAGCGCGCGCTGGTGACGGCGCGCTATGTCGAAGACGGCGAATTTTTCGAGTGGGGCGAGGCCGCCGCTCCGCAGCGACTGTGGCTGCTCAACCGCCTCGATGCCGCGACCTCGGGCGTGATTCTCGTCGCGACTACCGCGAAGCTCGCTGGGGCGATTCGCGCGCACTTCAAGCACAAGCTCGTGCGCAAGGTTTACCGCACGCTGGTATTCGGTCACCCGCGGTTGCCGGCGGAGATCTGGCGGGACCGACTCGCCGTCGAGAAGCGCGGCGGCCAGATTCGCACGGCGACCGACACGGGCCACATCCCGGCAGAATGCGCGATGAAGGTCATCAGCAAGTCGCGGGGTGAGCCGAGGCTGGCGCTGCTGCAACTCGAACCGCGCACCGGGCGAAGCCATCAACTGCGGGTGCAGTGCGCGAAGCGAAACCTGCCCATCGTCGGCGACCAAACCTACGGTGATTTTCCGCGCAACCGCGAGTGGGCCAAACGCGCGGGCACCAAGCGTCTTTTCCTGCATTCGCTGGAGACCACTTTTGACTACGAGTTCCAGGGCCGGAAGCATACCTTTGCGGCGCGGGCCCCGGTGCCGGCCGAGTTCGAGAAATTCCTCTGAGGCGAGCCAATCGCGGAAACGCGGAGGAGCGGCCGCGCGAAATCAATCCGGCGTCCGGAGGATCTCCGCTCTTCCGCGTTTCCGCGATTGGATTGTCTGTCTTGGAATCATTTTCACTCTTTGCGTTGGCGCGTCTTTGCGCTTCAACGTCCACTCCTTTTGCCATGATCCTCCCGAAATCGAACCGCCTTACGCCCG